>JAUXVE010000018.1 GCA_030680415.1 Rubrivivax sp. | reverse complement strand
CGATGGCTGCCCTGCACTTGATTCCCGACGAGTTTCATGGTGAATGGAACTACGCAATCATTCCGGCCGGATCGGGACGAATCAGCAGGCAACCCCGAACACTCCGCGCCAAGTTGTAAAAGTAATTCTTTGACAGTTCCTAAGCCGAGTCGGGTACTCCCAGCAGGCCGAGGATCTGGCGTTGCAGCTCGGTGAGCTTGGGTGGAACGACGCGCACGACCTCACCGTCGCCGAGCACCAAGATGGTCTCGGCCAGGCTGAACAACCGCAGGATGTGCTCGGTGGTGGGCCGTTTGCATGCTCTGGCCTCGGGGTACAGCGGTAGCTGCTCGATGCCGGCGGCGGCCATGGCCTGGCGCAGCTCGCGCTCGATCAGCGCCTGCACCAGCAGCGCCAGGAAGTACAGCGTGAACAGCGCCTCGATGCGCGCCTCGTTCTTGAGAAACACCGGGGCGATCTCGTGCACCGACTTGATCTGCTGGAAGCGCTTCTCGATGCGCGGCTGCCCCTTGTGCGCGGTCAGCACCTGGGCGGGCGTGAGGCCGCAGTCGTTGGTCAGCAGCGGGTACATGCCGTCGCTCTTGCGGTCGTAGGCCAGGGCCTGCTCGTCCATGCTCCACTCGATGTCGTAGCGTCGGCGGGTGATCTTGTGGTACACGGTGTCGGGCCCCGGGCGGCTGCGGCGCGACTGCTTGAAGCTGTGCTCCTCGCGTGCCACGCGGGTGACCTTCAGGTAGCGAGTGACGCTGTAGTGCTCCAGGATCTGCGCCACCTGCAGATCGATCTGCGCGGCGCCTCGCAGCCGCGCCCGCGCCGCCGCCAACCGGGCCTTGAGCACGGCCAGCCGCTCGATGGCAGCGGCCAGATGCCGCTGGCGCCGATGGGTCTGGTGCAGGCTCGGCAGCGTGCTCCAGACCCACACGATGGTGTAGAGCTCGGCCGAGGCCAGCTCGGGCCTGAAGACGTACCACAGGTCGCGCGGGCCGTCGGCCTCGCGCGCGTTGGACCGATCCCAGACCAGCTCCCACTGTGGCGAGTTGGTCTGCACCCACCTGCGGAACTGCGCGTCCTCCTGCCGCGTGCGCGGCATCACCGTCACGAAGCGCCCGCCGGCACGCGCGATGTGCTCCATGTTGTCGTGCGAGCACAGCTTTGAGTCGGCCACGTACAGGAAGTCCGTCCGTCCGGCCACCGCACGCAGGCTCTCCCAGGTCTGGACATGTGTGCTCACGTCGGCGGTGTTGCCGTCGGCGCAGCGGAACTGCACCGGCACGCCGCCGTCGGCATCGGTGGTGAGGATGAACAGCAACTGCTTCAAGTCCGGACGGTGGTCCTTGGAGAACCCGTACGTGATCGCCGGCGCGCTGCGTGCGCGTACGTGCCGGCCATCGGCCCGGGCGTACTGGCCGCACAGCGACACCGAGGTCGAATCGTTGTGCAACTGCCGCAGACTCAAGCCGAAGCGCCGCGCCACCGCCAGCACCACCTCGGTCAGCAAGGCCGCGCGGTCAGCGTCGAAGAGCCGATCCAGCGCGCGACCGATGCGGTCGTCTCCGAGCCGGGCCAGTTGCCCGGCATCGATGCCGAACAGACCGGGGGCGAAGCCGGCGGCCGTCTCCTGCTGGCGGTACACCGGCTCGCGCTCGACGATGATCGAACGCAGCAGCACCCCCAGCGCCTGCGCGTGCGAGACCGTGGCGCGGCCGTCCCGCACGGGCACATGGCGTTCGAGCAGTTCGAGCAACCCCATGCGGGCCAGGAAGTGGTTGATCAGAGGCAAGGACCCCATGCGCTCGGAGCGGGCCCCGAGGTCGGACGGGCGAAGCAGTTGATGCGCCATCTGTCTTACGACATATTACGCGTAAGACAGAATCGAATCAAGACCTCCTCAGGACATGGCCACCACACAACGCGCCGTGCAGCGCGCACGCGGGCACATCGAACACATTCGACAGGCGCTGACGCAGTACGAGCTGCTGAGCTCGGGCACGCTGAGCGAGCGCATGATGAAGTGCGGCAAGCCCAACTGCCGCTGCGCCAGCGATCCGGCCGCGCGCCATGGGCCGTACTACGAATGGGGCCGCACGCGCGCAGGCAAGCTCGTGCGCCGCTACGTCAGCGATCAGCAGGCGCAGATCCTGCGCCAGGCCATCGACAACTACCGTCAGGTCAAGGCGCTGCTGCGCCAATGGGAGGATGACACCGAGCGACTGATCGACGCCGAGCAACCTCCCCCACGCTGACCCGTGACTTCAGCCCTCCGGTAATTGCGAGTTATTGCGTCGCAACATGTGCGGAATGTGGGACTTGGGTTAGCGCAACGGGATCTTTTGACTACCGGCCGCGGGACGGCATCGCCTCGTTGGCCAACGTTGGCGCGCCGCGTCCGCCAGTCAACAGACTCTCTGCATTTTGTGGGATCGCAGCAGGCTGGCGAGCGCGCCGCGGTGGTGCTCAGCCTGATAGAGTCGGCCAAGCTCAACGGGCACGATCCCTGGGCCTACCTGAAGGACGTGTTCGAGCGGCTGCTGCCTACGCTCAAGCAGCGCGACCTGGCGCAGCTACTGCCGCACAACTGGCGGCCGCCCGGCAATGCCGCCACGGCAGACTCAGCGTCTGTCGCCGCGGTCGCATAGCGCCGACTTCAGCACACCGCGATCGCCGCCGCAAGGGTGTCGTTCGCGGAACGCTTACACTTCATTCGCAGCCCGTGTCGATCGATGCCCACGCCGGAGCTGCGTCAGTTGAGGTCCGCGCCCTTGCTCTCGTACGCCGAGGGCGTGACGCCAGCACGCGCGAGGAACTCACGCAAATGCACGAGCGAACTCACGTCGAGCACGTTGCTGTGGTGCGGCCGGTGCAGTACACCTTCAATGCGGTTGAGGTGCACCCGGATCCTCGCGCCCGAGATCGGCTCCAGCGACGCGCCCACATGCTTCAGCAACGATTCGATGTCGCGCCAGTGGATGTTGCCGCTGGGTGGATCGTGGAAGATCGAGCGGATCAGACTTGCGTGGTGGCGACTCATCGTGAGCTCTCGCGGGCCTTGACCGCCCAGGAGCGTACTCGATTCGCGCGTGCCTGCGTTCAGCAGCTTGCGCGACATCGCCCCGGCGCCAGGATCGATCGCGACCTGGTGCGACCGGCAGGAATCGAACCTGCGACGTGGCCTTCGGAGGGCCGCATGATATCCACTTCACCACGGTCGCGTGGCAGGGGTGCATTCTAGCGCCCGACACCCCGCAAGCTGCGCCGCGGGTCAGGCAGGTGACGGGGGCTCTCTATAATCTTCGGCTTTTGTCCGCGCTGGCTTTTTGCCGCAGACCCGAGGATCCCATGAGCGACTCGCACGACACCGCAGCCCACGACGACGGCACGCACGAAGGCCCGATCAAGACGCCTAAGCAACTGGTGGCGGCCGTGGTGGCGTCGTTCCTGGTGCCCATCGTGGCCATCATCCTGCTCGTCAACTACGTCGACTTCGGCACCAAGCCCGCTGCCGGCAGCGAAGGCCTCGGACCCGAGGCGGTGGCGGATCGCCTGCAGCGCATCGGCAGCGTGGAGATCCGCGACGCCAGCGCCCCGGTCGTGCTGCGCACCGGCGAGCAGGTCTACACCGGCCAGTGCGGAGCCTGCCACGCCGCCGGTGTGGCAGGCGCGCCCAAGCTGGGCGACGCCGCTGCCTGGGCGCCGCGCATCAAGACCGGCTTTGATGCGCTGCTGAACTCGGTGCTCAAGGGCAAGGGCGCGATGGCCCCGCAAGGCGGCGGCCAGTACTCCGACTTCGAGATCGGCCGCGCGGTGGTCTACATCGCCAACCAGGGCGGCGGCAAGCTCGACGAGCCGAAGGCACCGGCGGTGGCTTCGGCCGCCAGCGCGCCGAACTGAGCGTCAGCCTTCGCGTTGCGAAGCCGCCCCCGGAGTGGCTTCTTCTCGCGGCCGCAGGGTGTAGCCGAAACGCCCGGGCATGTCGGCAAACGGCATCTCGCCGGGTGCCCAGGCGCCGGCCTCGACCGCCTGCGCCGCAATGCCGGTGTCCAGCGTGTGCACGAGCCCGTAGCCGAGATCGGTGTCCAGGAACAGGCGGCCGCCTTCGTCGAGCCAGCTGCCGTCCACCCGGGCCGGCTGGCCGGTGTGCGCATGCACGGGCCAGCCAGGAGCTGCGTCGATGCGCCACACGTAGGGCGCCGCTTCCAGCTCGACGTAGACGCGCTGCGGCCCGTTCTGGAAGAACCAGGCGCCGCGCTCGTCGTGCGTGTAGTTGCGGTGGATGAAGGCCAGCAGCTTGTCGTGGGCGATGCGGCTGCCCTTGACCTGCGGGAAGGGCCCCGCGGCCTGGATGCGGTCGTCGCGCATGTACCAGTGGCCGCGCGCGTCCAGCGCCAGCCAGCCGTAGCAGTGCGGCACGTGGGGCCACTTCAGCAGCGCCGCCTTGACGATGTCGTCCATGGACGTGAGCTTAAGTCTGGTCAGGCCTGCGCCGCCAGCCAGTCGGCCACGGCCTGCGGCATGGCCTGCACGTCGGCGGGGAAGGCGCCGCGCGGGAAGCCCACGTGCCCGCCCTGCGCCGGCCGCCACAGCGTGACGCATGGCCCCACGTGTGCCGGTCCCGGCAGCGACGCCGCCGGCACGAAGGGGTCGTTGCCGGTGTTGAGCACCAGCGCGGGGATGCGGATGCGCGCCAGGTGCGGCCTGGCCGACGCGCGCGCCCAGTAATCGGGCGTGTCACGGAAGCCGTGCAGCGGCGCCGTGAAGACGTTGTCGAACTCGTACAGCGTGCGCGCCGCCGCCAGGCGTTCGCGGTCGAACAGCCCCGGGTGCTGCTGCCACTTGGCCAGCGCCTTGGGCTTCATGGTGGCCAGAAACATGCGCGAGTAGACGAGCCAGCTCAAGCCGCGGTCGATGGCCGCGCCCGAGGCCGCCAGGTCGATGGGCGAGCACACCGCGGCCACCGCGGCGGCCGTGGCGGCGGCACTCTCGCCGGCTTCCTGCGCCCAGCGCAGCAGCGCGTTTCCGCCCAGCGAGATGCCCACCACCAGCAGCGGCGCGCCGTGAAGGGCGCGCAGGCGCTGCAGGATCCAGCCGATCTCCTCGAAGTCACCCGAGTGGTAGGCGCGCGGCGCGCGATTGAGTTCACCCGAACAACCGCGGAAGTGCGGCACCGAGAATGCCCAGCCGCGGCCTTGCACGACGCTGGCGAAGGCCTGCGCGTACTGGCTCTGGCTGCTGCCTTCCAGGCCGTGGAACATCACGAGATGCCGCTGTGCGGCACCGGGTACGAGGTGCCGTTGTGTGGCATCGGGCTGCGGTGCCAGGTGGTCGACGTCGATGAAGTCGCCGTCTGGCGTCGCCCAGCGCTCGCGCTCGAAGCGCGGCGCCGGGCCGTGGTGGCGGCGCGCGGCGCGGGCGGCCCAGATCGTCTGCAGGTTGCCGCCGGGCAACCAGCGCGGCGCGCGGTAGCCCTGCATCAGTGCAAGGTCGACGGCGTCTCGCCGCCAAACGCTGGCGGCTCGTGCGCCAGGCCCGGGCTGGCGTGGTGCGAGGCCAGGCGCCAGCCTTGCGTCGTCTTCAGGTACAGGTTGGTGGCGATCACCCAGGCCGATTTCGGACCCTTCTCGCCGGGCACCTCGATACGCTCCACCAGGTGGTGCAGCGCGCAGCCGAGCACGGCCACGCGGCGCACGTGTTCCGGCCGCACCGGAATGCCGCCCCTGGCAAAGATGGCCTCGTAGCTGGCGCGGATGGCCGCGCCGCCGATCGCGCGCGTGCCGCCGGGGTGGACGCAGACGATCTCGTCGTCGTCGGCCCACAGCGCCATCAGGCGCTCGATGTCACCGCGCTGCAGTGCTTCGTAGAACTGCGCCTCGACCTCTTCGGGGCTGCCGATCAGCGATGCGGCGGGCGGGCGGGCCATGGCGGGTGCACGTCAGCGGAAGACCACGCACTTGTGGCCGTTGATGAGCACGCGGTGCTCGACGTGCCAGCGCACCGCGCGCGCCAGCACCATGCATTCGATGTCGCGGCCGACGGCGGTGTAGTCCTCGGCCGACAGGGTGTGGTCGACGCGCTGCACGTCCTGCTCGATGATGGGCCCCTCGTCGAGGTCGGCGGTGACGTAGTGCGCAGTGGCGCCGATGAGCTTGACGCCGCGTGCATGGGCCTGGAAGTAGGGCCGTGCGCCCTTGAAGCTGGGCAGGAAGCTGTGGTGGATGTTGATGGCGCGGCCGGCCAGCGCGGCGCAGAACCCGGGGCTCAGGATCTGCATGTAGCGCGCCAGCACGACGAGGTCGACGTGCTCGTTTTCGATGATCGCGGCCACCTGCCGCTCCTGCGCCAACTTGGCCGCGGCCTTGGCGGCGGCGTCGCTGCCGGCCTGCAGCGGCAGATGGTGGAAGGAGATGCCGTAACCGGCCACCAAGGTCTCGAAGCTGCGGTGGTTGGAAACGATGGCCGCGATGTCCACCGCCAGCGAGCCGCTCTTCCAGCGGTAGAGCAGATCGTTCAGGCAATGCCCGTGCTGGCTGACCATGAGCAGCAGGCGCGGCCGCACGGCCAGGGCATGGAAGTGCACCACCATGCCGAACTGCTGCCGCGTGTGTTCGAACAGCGCCTGCAGCGTACCCGGTGTGGCCAGCTGTGGCGGCGCCTGGAAGTGCACGCGCATGAAGAACAGGCCGGTGGCGTCGTCGCCTTCGAGGTCACCGAACTGCTGCGAATCGATGATGTTGCAGCCAGCCTGGTAGAGCAGGCCCGACACCGCGTGGACGATGCCCTTGGTGTCGCGGCACGACAGTGTGAGGACGTATTGATGGTCGAGCGGCATCGGCAGGATTGTAGGTAACCGCACCCCGCGCGCCGCTTCAGCCGCGTCTTCATGCGCCGCGGCGCGCGACCCGGTCGCTGGCCCCGGTGTCGCCGCAGCGTTCGACGTTCGGCACGTCGCGCTCGAGCGTGAAGGTGTCGCCGGGCTGCAGGTGGCGCGCTGGGGCGCATTGTGCTGGTGCAGGCCCGCAGCGGGCGCTGGGGTCGAGCGAACCCGGCTTGGTGGTGACGGTCGCTCGCAGGACCTTTGATCCAGGGCAGTGCCGGCGGGTGTGCGGTGGTGTCTGATCGCGGTCCAGGCGAAGGTTTGCGCCTCCGCATCTCGTCCGCTGCAAGCGATGAAGCCCCGTTTCACCACCGCTGGCGTGGTCTCGTTCGCCCGCCACTTGTGCCTGCTGTGGCTGCTGGGCCTGGGCGTCTTGTTCGACGTCGACGCGGCGCCTGGGCCGCATGCCGCGGCGTCGGCTGCGGCCGCCACGCCGGTGGTGGTGCAGGTCTACGTGCGCGAGGGCTGTCCGCACTGCGCCGACGCCAAGCGCTTTCTCGACCGCCTGGCGCTCGAACGGCCGGGCTTGCGTGTCGAGACCCGCCCGGTGGACGAGGATCCGCAGGCGCGCGACGAACTCTCTGCGCTGTCGCGCGCTGCCGGCGTGTGGCCGCCGGGTGTGCCCACCTTCGTCGTCCAAGGCCGCGCACTGGTCGGCTACGACGATGAAATGCACACCGGCCGCGCCATCGTCGAACTGCTGGAGTCAGGGTCGGCGCTACAGAAGCAGGAGGTCCAGAGCCGGCTGTTCGGGACCCTCAGCGCCTCGCGCCTGGGCTTGCCGCTGTTCACGCTGGCGCTGGGCCTGCTGGACGGCTTCAACCCCTGCGCGATGTGGGTGCTGCTGTTCCTGCTGTCCTTGCTGGTGCGCTTGAAAGACCGCCAACGCATGGCGCTCATCGCCGGCACCTTCGTGTTCGTCAGCGGCGCCGTCTACTACGCCTTCATGGCGGCCTGGCTCAACGTCTTCCTGGCCGTGGGTCTGTCGCAAGCGGTGCGCCTGCTGCTCGCGGCCGTGGCGCTCGTCATCGGTGCCTTCAACGTCAAGGACTTCCTCGCCTGGGGGCTTGGCCCGTCGCTGAGCATCCCCGCGAACGCCAAACCGGGCCTGTATGCGCGCATGCGGCGCGTCGTGCAGGCGCGCGCGCTGCCGGCGTCGCTGCTGGCGGTGGCCGCGCTGGCGGTGGTGGTGAACTTCATCGAGCTGCTGTGCACTGCCGGTTTGCCGGCCATCTACACCGCCGTGCTGGCGCAGCAGTCGCTGGGCGCGGCCGCGCACTACGCCTACCTTGGCCTGTACATCGTGGGCTACATCGCCGACGACGCGCTGATGGTCGGCCTGGCCGTGGCGGCGCTGGGCAGCGGCAAGCTCACCGAGCGTACCGGGCGCTGGCTGAAGTTCGTCAGCGGTCTCGTCATGCTCGGCCTGGGCGGGGTCCTGCTGCTGCGGCCACAGTGGCTGTATTGACAGGGGCAGGGCGGTGGCTGCTCGCGGGCTGGTCCGAGCCCAGCGTCGGGTTCACTGCAGCGTGGCCTCGACGAGCCCGATCTCGGGGCTGTTCATCAGCGCCTCGATGTCGATCAGGATCAGCATGCGTTCATCCACCGTGCCGATGGCCAGCAGGTGGTCGGCAGCGACAGCGGCGCCGAACTGCGGCACCGGCCGCACCTGCTGCGGCTCGAGCGTGATGACGTCGGAGACCGCGTCGACCACCATGCCCACCATGCGCTTGCCGATGGTCAGCACGATGACCACCGTGAAGGCGTCGTATCTCACTTCGTGCAGGCCGAACTTCAGCCGCATGTCGACGATCGGCACGATCACCCCGCGCAGGTTGACCACGCCCTTGATGAACTCCGGCGCGTTGGCGATGTGCGTCGGCTCCTCGTAGGAGCGGATCTCCTGCACGCGCAGGATGTCGATGCCGTACTCCTCGGCACCGAGCTTGAAGGCCAGGAACTCGCGGATCGTCGTCAGTGGGGCCGCTGCGGGCGTGACGGCTTGAGGGGAGGTTTGCAGACTCATGGTGGTCTTGTCCGGTTCAATGGGGAAGGGGTGAGCCCGCCTTGCCTGGGGGGCTCGTCAGCAGAGTCGTTTCAAAACGATTCCCATTCGTCGGTGCCGGTCTTGGCCAGCTTGAACGGCGTGGCCGTTGCCGCCGGGCCGGCGTGGTCGGCCTTGGCCGGCGCTGGTTTGAAGCTGGGCCGCACGACGTTCCTGGCCCGGTTCGGCGAGCGGCGCTCCACCGCCGTCGCCGGTGCCGCCGCGGTGCGGTGCACCGGCGCGGCCACGGCGTGGCTGTAGCCCTCGCTGCCGTGGCCGAGCTTGAACACGGCCACCACCTGCACCAGCTGCTGCGCCTGGTCTCTCAGGCTCTCGGCGGCGGCCGCGCTTTCCTCGACCAGCGCCGCATTCTGCTGCGTGGCCTTGTCCATCTGGCTGACCGCCTCGCCCACTTGCGCCACGCCCGAGCTCTGCTCGCTGGAAGCAGCGCTGATCTCGCCCATGATTTCGGTCACGCGCTTGATCGAGTTGACGACCTCGGTCATCGTCGTGCCGGCCTTGTCCACCAGAGCCGTGCCCTGCGCGACTCGCTCGACGCTGTCCGTGATCAGCCCCTTGATTTCCTTGGCCGCGTCGGCACTGCGCCCGGCCAGGCTGCGCACCTCGCTGGCCACGACCGCGAAGCCCCGCCCTTGCTCGCCCGCGCGCGCCGCTTCCACCGCCGCGTTGAGCGCCAGGATGTTGGTCTGGAACGCGATGCCGTCGATGACGCTGATGATGTCGGCGATGCGCCTGGAGCTGTCGTTGATGCCCTTCATCGTCTCGACCACCTGGCCCACCACTTGCCCACCTTCGATCGCCACCGTCGACGCGCTCAGCGCCAGCTGGTTGGCCTGGCGTGCGTTGTCGGCGTTCTGTTTGACCGTCGAGCTGAGCTGCTCCATCGAGGCGGCGGTCTGCTCCAGCGCGCTGGCCTGTTCCTCGGTGCGGCTGGACAGATCCTGGTTGCCCTGCGCGATCTGCGCGCTCGCGGTGGCCACGCTGTCCGAACCCTGGCGCACGTTGGAGACCACCTTGGCCAGGCTGGCCTGCATGTTCTTCAGCGCCCGCAGCAGCATCGCGGTCTCGTTCTTGCCCTCGGCATCGAACTGCATGCTGAGGTCGCCCGCCGCCACCGCGGTGGACACCTCCACCGCCTGGCGCAGCGGACCGGTCACCGAGCGGATGATCCACGTCGCCAGCACGAACGCCAGCACGATTGCGATGCCGCCGCCGAGCCAGGAGGTCGTCTTCGACGCCACCACCGCCGCGTCGGCCTGGGTCTGCGCCAGCTGCAGCTGCTGGTCCTGGAATGCGATCGTGCGATCCAGTTCCTCGAGGTAGGCGGACTGGGCGGTGCGCATGTCACCCATCAACAAGGCCTTGGCCTCGTCGGCCTTGCCCGCGCCCATCAGCTCGAGTAACTTGTCCGTCTGCTTCACGTACGCGCCGCGCGACTCGTTCAACTTGGCCAGCCGGGCCTGGCCCTTGTGCGACGTCACCTGCTTCTGAAGTGCTTCGAAGTGTTCGAGGATCTCCTTGCGCATCTCGACCACGTGGTCGGATTCCTTCTTCACGTCGGCCGGGCTGGCCACCAACAGCATGTTGCGGGTGGCCTGGGCAATCTCGTTGACACGGCCCTCGACCTCGTACAGTGAGACGACCGCCGGGTACTCGTTCTTCAAGGCGACGTCGAAGGCCTTGTCGACGGTGTCGATCTTGGCCAGCGCCATGCCGGCCATCAGGAGGACCAGGAGCCCCAACACGCCGAAGCCGATCCTGAGCTGGGTGGATATTTTGATGTTGTTGGCTCTCATGACTTGTGTCCTACGCAGTGAACGAAACTTGAGTGGATTTGCACGGCAGCGAGGCCCATGCCGGGGCGCACCTTCCCAGCCAGGGACGAGTCGCCCCCACGCGGCCGGTGGTGTCGGCACTCATTGGGCGTGCCTGGCGCTGGCACTGTCGGGGCGCCGCAGACGGTGAGGGGTTCTTCTTCGTTGTGGCGCTCATGGCTGACCCGTTTTGCGTGGGGCCGTACGGACTATCGGCTGCCGGCGCGCAGGACTGAAGGCCGAAAAGCGGGCCCTTCTGCGCGCACTTCGCTGTCGGGTTGGTGCACCGCGGTCCGGAAGCCCCGAAGGCGGGTGGGCCGCCACCTTCGGCGACCTTGCAACCGCGCCTTATCCGGCGCGCCCGATCACGGTCTTCATGCGCGCCAGCAGCGGCGTCACCATCGGCACCGTGAGCATGGTGCTGGCCACCGCCATCAGCAGCAGCGCGGTGAAGGTCGAGGCGGTGATGATCTGCTTGTCCAGCAATACGTTGGCGAAGATGATCATGATCAGCGCCTTGGTCTGCAGCAGCCAGCCGATGAGGCTGGCCTCGCCGCGCTGCCAGCCCAGCACGCGGCCGGCGAGGTGGGCGCCGATGAGCTTGCCCGCCACCGCAGCCGCCAGCAGCCAGGCGGCGGCGATGAAGACCGCGGCGCCGCCCACGCCCCATTGCGTGCGCAGCCCGGTGCTGAGAAAGAACACCGGCATCACCACCAGCAACACGTGGTGGCGCAGCCGGTCCATCTGTTGCTGGTCGAACCAGTGCGCGTCGATGATGGCGCCGGCCAGGAAGGCGCCCACCATGAAGTGCAGGCCGGCCCAGTCGGCACCCAGGCCACAGGCCACCAGCCAGATCAGGCCCAGGGTCCAGCGGTCGGCATCGGGCACGCGCACCATCAGGCGCCGCAAGGCCCAGCCGGCGGCCGCGAACGCAGCCAGGAACAGCGCCTGCCTGCCCACCCGCTGCCAGTCCATCAGGATCAGCGCCAGCACGCCCCAGATCGCGATGTCGTCCAGGCTGGCGTAGCGCAGGATGCGCTGGCCCACGGGCTGGCGCAGGATGTCGAGCTTTTCCATGAACAGGATCAGGATCGGCAGTGCCGTCACCGCGCAGGCCATGCCCACGCCGAGCACGAACTGCCAAGCGTGGGCCTGCGCACCCACCCAGCCCGGCGCGGCCAGCAGGGCCAGCGCCGCGGCAGCGCCGAGGGCCAGCGGCATACCCAGCGCCAGGCCTGCGGTGATGCCGCTTTCACGGCGGTGGCGCCAGGCCTGGCTGAGGTCGAGCTCGATGCCGGCAATCCAGACGAAGATCATCACCGCCCACCAGGCCACGCCGTTGAGCGCCGTGATGACCACCGGCGTGAAGACGAAGGTGTAGTACTCCGGCGCTGCCGCACCCAGCACGCCGGGCCCGAGCAGGATCCCGGTGATGATCTGCACCACCACCAGCGGCGCGAAGTACTCGGTGCGCCCCAGCCGCCATATCAGGTATGGCACGCTGAAGATCAACAGCATGGCGATCAGGAACAGTTCGGTGGTGTTCATCGGCTGGGCCCGCCTGACGACGCAGGCCGCAGCGAATCTAACCGAACGAACAACTCCCGCTTACCACCGCAGGCCCCAACTGGGGCCCGCTTCGATCTGCGGCGGCATGCCTCGTCCGACCGCGGCGAGGGGTCAGCCCCCACGCCGCAACGGCGATCAGAGTTTGCTTCTCGCGTCCTTCAGCGCTTCCTTGGCGTCGCCGACCTTCTTCTGTACCTTGCCCTCGAGTTTCTTCGCCAGGCCCTTGGCCTCCTGCTCCGAACTGCCGAGGATCTTGCCGGCCTTCTGCTGCACCTTGCCTGCGGCTTCCTTGACGGCGCCCTTGACTTGATCCTTGTTCATGAAATCACCTCCTATGGGTGTTGAAAAACTGGGTGGCCTCGGTCAGTCGGCGTAGGTCATCTTGCCCGAGGCGATGTCGATCGTGAGTGCCTTGATGCCGAACCGACGCACCGTGCGGGGAATCAGAACGCATAGTTCAGCTGCGCCGACAGGATCACCGTATTGCTCTTGTACTCGCCGTTCAGCAGCCCATAAGCGGCGGTGCTCGGCGGGTCGCCGCTGGCGTTGATGGTGGCCTTCTTCACCCAGATGTAGGCCGCGCCCACGTCGACGGCCATCGCGTTGCTGAAGCGATACTGCCCGCCCAGCGTCAGCCAGGTGCGGTCGGCATCAGGCAGCCGCGGCGTGCGGAAGGCCGTCTGCACCGGCGACTGGTCGAAGGCCACCCCGCTGCGCAGCAGCCAGGCACCACCCGGCCGGTAGTGGGCACCGGCAGCCACCTTCCATGAGTTCTCGAAGTGCTCCGGCGTGCTCTGCAGAACCCTGCCGTCGCTGCGCACGAAGGTCAGCGTCTCGATCGTCGACCAGCCCGTCCACTGGGCGTCGATCATCACGTCCCAGTGGCTGCCCAGGGCGCTGAACAGCGACAGGTTGACGATCGGCGGGATCTCGACATCGGAGGTGACGCCCGAGTCGAACAGCGCGACCGCGTTCACGCCCGCCGCCAGTGCCGCCACCGTGGCTGCCAGTGGCGCCGGCGCCGCCGGCACGGGGTTCGTGAACTGCGCGCTGCCCTTGATGTGGTACTTGAGGGCCGAGCGGTAGTGCAGGCCGACGCGATGGTCGGGGCTGATGTCCCACAGCAGGCCGGCATTCCAGCCCCAGGCGTTGTCGGAGCCCTTGATGCGGGCGCTCGATTCCAGCCCCGGGGTCGCCTGGGCGATAGCATTGAAGGTGGCCGACCCGGGCGCGATGCCGTTCAGCGCCGCCGCGTTGAGCAGCGCGGCCGAGTAGTTCACCTGGTTGGTGAACTCGGCCAGCATGCGCTGGAAGTTCAGTCCCAGGCCCAGCGCGAAGCTGCGCGCCGGCTTCCACGACACGCCCGGATTGACATTGAGCGTCTGGATGCTGGAGCGGATGGCCTGGAAGCGGCCCGCCCAGCCGTCGTCGTACTCGGTGACCAGGCCCCAGGGCGCGGTGACGCCGATGCCGGCCGACCATTGGCTGTCGATCGGCGCGGCGAAGTACATGTTGGGCACGGGGGCCAGGCTGCCGGCGTCGCCGCCGTTGCCGCCCAGCGCCTGCTGGCTGGCTGCCACCGAAGCACCGTTGCCGAACTTGATCGACGGTTTGATGAGGTGCAGGACGGCGATGCCCTGGCCGCTGCGGATGCGCGACAGGCCGGCGACGTTGGACCACAGGGTGCTGGCGTCCTCGGCGCTGGCGGCGCCGCCGGCAAAGGCCGACCCCAGGCCCGAAGCCGACGTTTCGTTGAGCAGGAAGCCCGCGGCCCCGGCCGGCGCGGCGCCCAGCGTGAGCGCGGAAGTGGCAATGGCACACGCCATGCGCGTGTGTGCAAAACGGATGCTCATGGCAAACACTCCTCGTCGGATGGAAGCTGGTGGCCCCCAACCTCGGGCACGCGCCCTGATCCGAGGCTAGTTCTGGCCTGCGAGCGCACATTGATAGGGCTCAGCACGCGTGAAGATTTCGTCTCGCGGCAACAGGCGCCACGTGCGCTCGGATGCGCACGGGCCTGCGGCGACGGGCCAGCCGCCGGGCCGGCAGTGCGTCCGGCGACGGTTCGACGGTGGCATGCCGTGCGGCGTTTCAGGTGCGGCTTCAGGTCGCCAGGGCCTGCGCGATGCTGCCTTGGGCGGCGTCCAGCCGACGCTCGGCCTCGGCCGCGTCGACGCCGGCCTCGAGCATCACGATCGCCACCTTGACGCGCGAGCCGCTGGCCGCCAGTGCCGCCCGCGCCCGGGCCTCGGTGGCGCCGGTGGCGCGCACGGTCAGGCGCAGCGCGCGCTGCGCCAGCTTGGCGTTGCTGGCGCGCAGGTCGACCATCAGGTTGCCGTGGACCTTGTGCAGCCGCACCATGACGCTGCTGCTGAAGGTGTTGAGGGCGATCTTCTGCGCCGTACCGGCCTTCAGCCGCGTGCTGCCGCTGATGATTTCGGGCCCGGTGTCGAGAAGGATCGCGACTTCGCAGGCCGTGGCCAGCGGCGCGCCGGGGTTGTTGACGATGCCGATGGTGAGCGCGCCCGCCGCGCGCGCCGCCGCGGCAGCGCCCAACGCATAAGGCGTGGCGCCCGACGCCGCCAGCAGCAGTACGACGTCGTTCGGCGTCGGCCGCAGCGCGGCCAGATCCGCCGCGCCCTGCGCGGAGTCGTCCTCGGCGCCTTCGACGGCCACGAACATGGCGCTCTCGCCGCCGGCCAGCAGCGCCGGCGCGCGTTCGCGCGGCCACGAAAACGTGGGCTGCAGCTCCACGCTGTCGAGCACGCCCAGCCGGCCGCTGGTGCCGGCGCCGACGTAGACGATGCGGCCGCCGGCGCGCAGCCGCGGCACGGCCGCATCGACGGCGTATGCCAGCTGCGGCGCCGCGGCGCGCACCGCCTGCGCCGCCAGCGCCTGGTCGGCCACGAAGGCGCCGACCAGGGCTGCGGTGTCGTAGCGGTCGAGTTGCGGGTGATCGGGATGCGGCTGTTCGGTGCGCAAGGGTGTGCTCAAGGGTGTCCCTTCCTTCTCATGGCACGCGCACGACACTGCGGGCGCTGACGTTGCCGACACGGTCGACGGCGCTCACCACCACTGCGTCGGCACCGTCGAGCGCGAAGGATCGCTGCGCCGCCGGCAGCACGGCGAAGACCCACGCACCGCCGAGGCGCCGCCACACCGCCCAGCGTGCGGCCGCCTCGCCGGCGCCGGGCTCGATGTCGATGCGCGCGCCGGCCAGCCGCAGCAGCGGCGCCGGCGGCGGCTGGTCGTCGAGCCAGGGCGTGGCCGGCACCAGCGCGGGCGTGGCGTAGAGGCCCCTTTGCAGCAGCGTGGCGACACCGTCGCGGTCCTGCATCAGCGCCGCCATGCTGAAGTGGATGTGGCCGCCGGCGCCGGGCCGCGTGCGCTGCAGCGCCACCTGGTCGAGGATCTCGCGCCCCGGCCAGGACTGCGGCCCCAGCGGCTCGCCGCGCGTGATGCGGCTCGTGAACAGGCCGGGCCAGACGTGGCGGCGGGCGCGGTTCTGTTCGATCCAGTAGTCCAGCAGTACCGGGAATGGCTGTCCGGCACGGTCGATCGGCCAGTACAGCTGCGGTGCCAGGTAGTCGAGCCAGCCGCTTTCGAACCAGCGCTCGACATCGGCGTAGAGCTGATCGAACTGGCTGAAGCCGGTGACGCCCGGCGGCCGGCGGTCGGGCCGGCCGAGGCCGAAGGGGCTGATGCCGAAACGCACCCAGGGCTTGATGCGCCGCACGGTGGCGTGCATCTCCTGCACCAGCGCGTCGACGTTGGCACGGCGCCAGTCGTCGCGCGCCAGAAGGCCGCCGCCGATCCGGTAGCGCGCATGGGTTGCGTCGTCCGGGAAGGGCACGTCGGCGTCGCCCACCTTCACCGGGTAGGGGTAGAAATAGTCGTCGATGTGCACGGCGTCGATGTCGTAACGCCGCACGACGTCGGCCACCACCGCCAGCGTGTGCGCGGCGGCGGCGGGTTCGCCCGGGTCCAGCCACAGCTGGTCGCCGTAGCGCCTGGCCAGTGCCGGCTGGCGCACCGCGAGATGTGGCGCCACCAGCGGCGTCCTCGCCGACGAATGGCGCGCGCGGAACGGGTTGAACCAGACGTGCAACTCGATGCCGCGGGCTTGGGCGCCCTGGATCCAGAACGTCAGCGGGTCGTAGGCCGGCGCCGGGGCGCGGCCCTGGGCGCCGGTGAGGTATTCGCTCCACGGCTCCAGTGCCGACGGATAGAGGGCGTCGCCGGCCGGCCGCACCTGCAGGATGAGCGCGTTCAGGCCCAGCGATGCGGCGCGGTCGAGCAAGGCCGTGGCCTCGGCGCGCTGCGCTGCGGCCGGCAGCCCGGGCTGGCTGGGCCAGTCGATGTTGGCCACCGTGGCCACCCAGGCGGCGCGGAATTCACGCGGCTCGGGCGGCGGCATCTCGAAGGCGGGCGGCTTCGGCGTCACGATGGCCGGCGCGTCGACGACGGGTGGGCCGGTGCCGACGCACCCGGCCGGCAGCAGCAGCGCCGCCAGCCATGCCGCCGCAGCCTGCGCCCGCAGACGCGCCCTCATGTCGACGACGCCAGTTCGTACAGCACGTCGGGGCAGCGTTCCTCGTTGCCGCGGCCGTCGCTGAAGGCGATCGCCACGAAGCCGTGGCGTTCGTAGAACGCGCGCGGACCCAGGTTGGCCTGGAAGGTGTACAGCCGCAGCGGCCGCGGCAGCGTGCCCAGCGCCTGCGCCAACAGGGCCGAGCCGATGCCGGCGCCGACATGTGCCGGGTGCACGTAGAGCTGGTCGATCCACGATGCCTGCGGCCGCATCGACACCGCCAACACGCCGACGACGCGGCCCTCGAACTCGGCCACCGTCACGCCGCCGGACGGGATCAACGCGGCGGCGACCCAGGCCCGTGTCTCCTCGTCGCTGCGGGCGGCAAGGGCAAACGGCATCAGCGCACTGCGCGACAGGATCAGCACCTCGGCCACCGCCGTGGCATCCGCGGCGCGGGCCGGGCGCAGCGCCGCCGGTCCGCGCTCGGGGCGGTAGCAGACGTGGTGGTGCTCCAGGCACGGCTCGCCGCGGAAGTCGGCGTGCAGCGCCGCCACGCGGCTGAAGTGCAGCCGCTCCAGCAACCGCAGCGCAGCCGCGTTGCGCGCGTCGCTGATGGCGACGACGCGCGCGGCGTCGGTGTGCGCGAAGACCAGCGCCAGCACGGCTTGCGCGGCCTCCGCCGCCAGGCCGTGCCGCTGCGCCGCTGCGGCCAGCGTCAAGCCGATCTCCAGCATCGGCCCGTACTCGTGACGCAGGCACAGGCCGATGTCGCCGACGAGCGTGTCGCTCTCGCGTTCAGCCACGCCGAGCTGGAACCAGTCGCCCCATGGGCACCAGGGCGCCGCCGCCATGGCCTGCAGGAAGGCCGCGGCGTCGTCGTCGGACAGGGCCTGCCAGCCCTGGAAGCGGCCGACCTCGGGGTCGCTGCGGTAGGCCTGGAAATGCGGCAGGTCGCGCGGCGACAGCCGGCGCAGGCGCAGGCGCTCGGTCTCGTGCGGCAGCGGCGGGCCGCCGCGGGCCGCGTCGGGCCCGGCAGCCGTCATGGCGCCTGTATGGGGTTGGTCAGCACATGCAGCAGCGCCGCGGTTTCGGCGTCGGGCGCGCCGTCGTGGCGCTCGGGGCGGTAGCGCATCTGGAAGTTCATCAGCACGCGTTGCGTCTGTTCGTCCATCTGCCCCGTGGCCTCCACGGCGTAGCCATGCTCGGCCAGGGTGCGCTGGAACCAGGCGATGTCGGGCAGCAGCGCTGCGAAGCGCTCGCGCTGCGCCGCCACGCGCGCGGCGTCGGGCCAGGGTAGCGTGATGCCCAGCTCCGCCAGCCGCCGCCACGGGAAGGTCGGCCCCGGGTCTTCCTTGTACGAGGGCGTGACCTCGCCGTGGCCGAGGATGCGGTCGGGCCGGATCTGGTGGCGCTGGACGATGTCGCGCACGAGCGGGATCAGTGCCTGCATCTGCGCTTCCGGGAAGGGCTGGTAGAGGCGTTCCTTGTCGGGCCCGAGCTTGAAGCCGGGGTGCACGACCTCGATGCCGATCGAGCTCGCGTTGAGCAGGCGATGGCCCTTCCAGGCGCTGGCCCCCGAATGCCAGGCGCGGCGGCTTTCGTCGACGAGGCGGAAGATGCGTGGCGGCGTCTCGTCGCTCAGCAGGTAGTGCGCCGACACCTCGTGCTCGGTGAGCACCTTCATCGAGATCGGCAGGTCGGCCACCGTGTAGTGCAGGATGAGGAACAGCACGCGGCTGTCCTGCCCGCGCGCGCTGCGGCTGGTGTCGATGGGCACCCCGCCGGAGGTGACGGGCGCGGTGGTGCAGCCGGCCAGGATCGTGGCCAGCAGGAAGGCGATGAGTCGTGTCATTTCGTGATGGCTGCCGCCGCCAGGCGGGCAGCGGCATGGTGGGCGGGCAGCGTGAGCCGCCGCGCGGTGGTGTCGGCCGGCAAGGCGGCGCGCAGGCCTTGCTCGACGGCCGGGTGGAGGTCGAACACGCGCCCGGCCAGCGCCAGCGGCAGCGCGCCGAAGCGTTGCCGCAGGGCCGCCGCCAGGCGCGCCAGTTCGGTGCCGGCGGCCTGCAGCAACGCCAGCGCGGCCGGGTCTTCGTCGGCCGCCGCGGCCACCGCCAGCGCCAGGCGGCCCATCTCGCCGCGGCTGGCGCCGGGGCCGCTGTAGACCCAGTGCCTTGTGTGCGCCCAGTCGGCGCCGCCGATGTGCTCGAACAGCCGGCGCGCCAGCGGCGAGCGCTGCCGGCTGCCGGGCGCGGCATCTTCGGCGCGCCAGACCTGGCGCAGCGCGCGGCAGGCGATCCAGTGGCCGCCACCGGCGTCGTCGATGACCGCGCCGCGGCCGCCGGCGCGGTGCATGGTGCCGTGTTCGTCGATGAAAGCGGCGATCGATCCCGTGCCGGCGTACAGCACCACGCCCTGGCCGGGCGCGAAGGCGGCGCGGCAGACCAGCTCGATGTCGGTCATGGCCTGCACCGCGGCGGGCGCCAGGCCCAGCGCCGCGGTGGTCAGCGCGCCCAGCAGCGGCGCCTGCGCGGCTTCGAAGCCGGTGATGCCGGCCACCAAGTGAGCGGCGCCGCCCAGCGGGGCCACGGCGACCGCGATGTCGCGCAGCACCGCCGCCACGGCTTCGCGGCCGGCGGGGTGGTCGAGTTGCAGTCCGGACAGCGCGGCCACGCGGCCTTCGCCGCGCAGCGTGCCATCGGCCGCGGCCAGCGCCCAGCGCGTCTGCGTGCCGCCGGCGTCCAGGCCCAGCCCGAGCTGCGGCACGGCGGGGAGTGGCGGGGGGATGTGGCTCACGACCGGCATTCTGCGGGCACCGGCGGCCCGTCACAATGCGCGCAATGTCCAGACCCTGGTTGCTTGCCCTGGCCGTTGGCCTCACCGCCGCCGTTACCGCACCTGCCAGCAGCGCCCGCGACAGCCTGCCGCCCGCCGTGCAAGCGGCGCTGCAGCAGGCCGGCGTGCCCGCCGACGCGCTGGCCGTGATGGCCTTGCCGCTGGCGCGCTGGGCGCGGCCCTGGGGCCACCGCGCCGAGGTGCCGATGCAGCCCGGCTCGTCGATGAAGGTGCTGACCAGCATCGTGGCGCTGGACCGACTGGGCCCCAACCACCGTGGCTACACCGAACTGCGCAGCGCCGCGCCCATCGAAGCCGGCGTGCTGCGCGGCGACCTCGTGCTCAAGGGCGGCGCCGACCCCGAACTCGGCGTGCCGCAGTTGTGGGCGCTGCTCGTCGACTTGCGCCAGCTGGGCGTCACCACCATCGAAGGCCGCCTGGTCGTCGACCGCACGCTGTTCCGCCCGGCGCGCCCGGACATCGGCCTGCCGCCTTTCGACGACGCGCCCGAGTTCCCCTACAACGTGATCCCCGACGCGCTGCAGCTCGCCGGCAGCCTGCTGCCTTTGGAACTGCGTTCGGGCGCCGACGGTGTGCGCGCGAGCACGGTGCCGCCGCTGGACGGCATCGAGTTCACGAGCCGCATGGCGCTGACCGACACACCCTGCCGCGATTGGGACGACGACTGGCAGCCCGCGCGCGTGGCGCACGAAGGCGAGCGCACGCTGATCGAACTGCGGGGCGGGTTTCCGAAGGACTGCACGCGGCGCACCGCGCTGCAACTGATCGACCGCCAGGAACTGACCGAGAAGCTGTTCCGCACGGTCTGGCGCGGCCTGGGCGGCAGTTGGACCGGGCAGGCCGTGGCAGAGGCCGCGACCGCCGGCACGCGCCTGCTGGCGCGGCGCGACAGCCGGCCCTGGGGCGAGCTGCTGCGCCACATGAACAAGGCCTCGGACAACGCGCGCACGCGCATGCTGTACCTGTCGTTGGGCCTGGCAGGCACGGCAGGCGAGCCGCAGGCGGACACTGCCGAACTCGCCGGCCGCGAGGTGCGGCGCTGGCTGGCCGAGAACGGCATCCCGGACGCCGGGCTGGTGCTCGACAACGGCTCGGGGCTGTCGCGCAGCGAACGCATCACGCCGCTGCAGATGGCGTCGATGCTGAAGGTGGCCTGGCGCGGCCGCCATGCCGCCGAGCTGCTGATGAGCCTGCCGGTGGCCGGCGTCGATGGCACCCTGCGCAACCGCCTGAAGGACAGCCCGGCCACCGGCTGGGCGCGGCTGAAGACCGGCACGCTGCGCAACGTGGTGGCGCTGGCGGGCTATGTCAGTGACGACGACGGCCGCCCCTGGGCGGTGGCGATGATGGTCAACCACGACAACGCCAACAAGGCACGCCCGGTGCTCGACGCGCTGGTCGACGCCATCGCCCGCCACGGCCCGCACGGCCCACCGCGGCCGGCGGTGGGGCCGCTGGGCGACGGGCCTTGAGAGGGCGCAGCCAGAGGTCTTCGCCGGTCCACGGCGTGCAGGGCCCGTTGGTTTAGCCCAAGTTTGTCACCTGCCCCTGTCGCCCCCAATGAAATCAACAACTTCAGAGATCCTGATCTCGACCCACGAGGGCCCTGAGATGCAGTAAACACGAATGGCATCTTTGAATCGACAATGAGTGGCTGTTCGGTGTAGGGTCGAGGCCCACCACCCGCACCGAGACTGCCGTGTTCAAGCAATCACTGATCCCTGG
>JAUXVE010000017.1 GCA_030680415.1 Rubrivivax sp. | reverse complement strand
TGGTGTCCGCATCACTTCGCTGCGCGAAGTGAGCGGACCCCCGCTTCGCGAGCATGGCGTGCCGGCACCGAACGCCAAGCTGCGCGCGATGGTGGTGCCGCAAGAGCCCGAGCCGCCCGCCCAGGCCGCACCGCCCGCCGATTGCGAGGCGATCTGCGCGCATCACCGCCCAGTGCGGCTGAGTTGGGCGCGGCTGCTCAAGCGTGTGTTCGAGCTCGACCTGGAGCACTGCCCGAACTGTGGCGACGAGCTGAAGATCATCGCCGCGATTGTGGAGACCCCGGTCATCGAGAAGATCCTGACGCACCTGGGTCTGCAGGCCCGTGCGCGGCCGCGGGCGCCATCCCGCGGCCAAGCGTTGCAAGCGGCCTGACCATCCCGATCCATCACTGTTCATGTGACCCGGCGCCCAGGGCCGCGGGGATCGGCCGCGCCAGGGCTACTCAGGACAGGACCGAGGCAAAGCGGCCGAGTCGTCTGGGTAAATCGGTGACCCAGGCCTGTGATGTGCGTGTTCGACAGGGTCATCGGCACGCGGCCGGCCACCGTCGAGCACAAAGACCGCCGTCAGTGCCTCCACCGACGGGCCTGTTGACCCTGGTGCCAAAGAAAAAGGGCCTTTGAACGGTCTTTCCTCTCGAGAGGCCCGGCGGCTCGGCTTTAGCTGCGGCTCGAATATGCCGATAGCCGGAGGCGGGATTGCGCCGACGCGTGCAACCCGCTCCAGTGTGCGCGCAGGATGACGACCCGTCAGGGCAAGTCCGGCCCGATTCGCCTGGCGATATTCAAGCCCTTGGCGCCGGCGCGGGCTGGCACGGTGGCACTTCCCGGCTGGTCTCGGCTAGGCGCGACGCGGCGGCGGATTCATGGACAACATCAGGTGTTGGAGGCAGACGCTTTCGGTGAAATTGACGACATTCATGCGGAAAGAATTCAACGCTTCGCCCTCTCAGCTGTTCTCTTCCGGTAATTTCACCAGGACTCTGGTGGCAGGCATACTGCTGCTGAATCTGGTGGTCATCGGATTGGCAGGCCTCGCCATCTACGAGGACAAGCTCGAACACGAGGCGCGTTCACGCGTCACGACCCAGAATATTTCACTGCTGATCGAGCGCGAGACCAGCGCGGCGCTCGACCGTATCGACCTGGGTCTGCAATCGGCGCGCGACGAAATCGAAGAACAAATCGATGCCGGGCCTGTCAACGCGGAGCGCGTCAACGCCTTCTTGAAACGCCATCAATCCTATTTGCCCGAGATCATGAGCCTGCAGGTGACGGATGCGAACGGGTTGGTTCGCTATGGCAAAGGCGTACCGGCAGGAGCGATGGTCGACCTCAGTGACCATGAATATTTCATACTGCAACGGAGCCATCCGAAGGCCGGTCCTGTCATCGGCAAGCCGAGGGCGCGGATCAGCCAGGAGTGGGCAGTCCCCGTTTCGCGTCGCCTGAGCCTGCCGAATGGCGAGTTCGCCGGCATCGTCTATGTCGACATTCCAGTTGCATATTTCGTCAGGAAATTCTCGGTTTTGAATTTGGGCTCGCATGGGCTGGTTGCCCTACGTTCAGAGATCCTGATCTCGGAGGAACTGTGCTTGGCACTTCACACCAGCGTGTAGATCATCCTTGCGCCGGTTTCGGGGTGGCAGAAGGCCTGCTCGTTCAGATCGTGCAGGAGCGCGGCCACGGCCTTGTTTTGGGCCGGGTTGGCCAGGTGATGAATCCTGATCGTCAGTGTCTTGGCAAGATCATCGGGTTCGATGTCGGCGCTTGCAACAAGCAAGTCCCGGATGAGTGCGCGCGCCTCGGCTTCGTTTTGCAGATGACGCCGCAGTAGCGCCACCATTGCTGTCTCGGCGCGGTAGGCGATCATCTTCACGGTGTCGCAGAACATCTTGCCCAGCGGCAGCAATTCATCAGGCCGTTGGTCCTCGGGCAGGCTGTCGATCGTGACTTTGCGCGGCGTCTGTTTGCGCTGAAGTCGAAGTCGTATGAGCTGTGCCTGAGCGGCCTGCATGGCCTCGAAGGCTTCGGCCTTCTTGTCTATCTGGGCTGCATCGTCCAGTGCGCTCCTGGTCACTGCGGCCTGCAGCCGGCGCTCGGTGTGCCGAGCTTTCTTGACCTCTGCGTCGAGCACTCGCCAGGCCGGGTTGACGACCCGTTGAGTGCCGGGAAGACTTTGCACACCGTACTCGATAAGTCCATCAATATCATAGTGTTGCATCATGTAGCCGAAGAAGTTCTCCTGGCACCAACGGGAGAACATCCGGCCGGCGATCAGCGTCGGGTCCAGGCGCCTGGCGGTGGTGATGACGGCGGTCTGATGGCCGCTTGGCGTGAGTCGACGCACCTCCGTGACGGGGATGGCGGCATGGCCGGCGCCCAGCGTGGTCTGACGCATGCACAACTTCATCAGCGTGCTGCCGCCGCCGGGCGCGAGCACCTCTTGTTCGATGAATTCGCCCTCGGGCCAGACGTCCGTGACGCGCTTGCGATAGGTCAGCGCGCCGATGCGCTGCTGCCAGAGCTGACTGAGCAGGCTGTGCGTGGCCCCCTCCCTGTCGAAGACGATGATGAATCGGTGCAGTTGCTCGTCCTGGCTCAATTCGGCGGCCGTGGGTTGCTTCGGCACGCTGCCCAGCAGTTCGGGCACGATGTCCTCGAGCAGGGTCTGCGCCAGTCCTTCGGTGACGGTCTTGGAGACGACGAAGAAGGGGCGGCCCACGGCGTCGTTGACCCAGTAGTCCGTCGTCCCGCGCAGGCACAGGCGTTCACGCGAGACGTAGCGCCGCGGCAGCTGCGCCACCTCGCCGTGGTAGACCCGCACATGGCCATCGACATAGAGGTAGCCGGCCTCCTCGGGGTCGCCCTGCATCCAGCTCCTGCTGAGCTCCCTCATCCACTCCCCGGGCTTGCCGGTGCTGGCCAGCACGGCGATCTTCTCGCGCAAGGTGCGCACTTCGGGCACCCGGTCCAGCCCGATGACTTTGCCGAATTCGCCCGGCGGGATGTGGCGCAGTCCTTCCGGGCGGCGAATGCGGCCCAGGGCCATGAAGCCCAGGACCAGGAGAATGTGCAGCGCGCTGTAAAAGCCCCGCGGCAGAGCGATGTACTTGCCCAGCCCGCTGAGCAGCCCGTTGGCACACAGGGCCGGCAGGCCCGTCAGCAGGCCGGCGAGTTGAACGTCGCGGCCCGGCTCGAATCGGGTCGTCGCGCATTGGGCCAATCCAATGGCCGCTGCAATGCGCTCGTCGGCGCGCGTGCAGGCCGTGCCCATGCCGTCGGCGGCCTGTGCATCCTCACGACTGCGTTCGGACTTGGTGCTGCCGGCGACGGCGCCGACTGCACCGTCGTCGCGCTCGGACTGCCGCTGCGGTTCGCCGCGCGGCAGCTCTGGAATCGCCTGGCGTTGGAGTGCCTTGCGCAGCGTCGATTCCTTGATTCCTGCACGCCTGGCCACCTCCGAGGGGCGCAGGCCCTGGGCCAGCAAGCTGGCGCATTGCGCGTTCATCTGCGCGTTCATGACCGGCGGCCTTGCCGCAGGCGGGTTGCGAAAGAATGCGGCCGAACCTTCGTTGCGGTATCGAGCGGTCCAATTCATCAGCGTTCGGTGCGCAATCAGCAGTGGCGCGCCTTCCAGGTCAACCGCCCGGACGTGGCCGTTTTCCATCAGGCTCGCCAATACGAAGCGTCGACTCTTGATGTCGCCCTGGGGGTGCGAAAAGTAGTTGTCTCCCCCAACGAAATAAATCACCTGACCATCGCGTTCGAGAATGCTCAGCGACTCTCCGATGCGTTGCGCGCCAACAGGAAAACCAGGGATCAGTGATTGCTTGAACACGGCAGTCTCGGTGCGGGTGGTGGGCCTCGACCCTACACCGAACAGCCACTCCTGGTCGATTCCAAGATGCCATTCGTGTTTACTGCATCTCAGCGCCCTCGTGGGTCGAGATCAGGATCTCTGACCTTGGGTAGTAAAGGAGAAATTCTTGCCCGCTTGATCGCCGCAATGTCCCTGCGCCGCACTCGGGCAAAGCCGCCCAAATCCAGGAGCCTTCACCCATGCCCCGCATCCCCGGCCCGAGATCGAGCGGCTAAAGAGTGAGGTGTCGGCAGGCGGTGCCCGGCGGGGGCGATTTCTGAGGCGACGCGACCCCGGACCGAGCATCGCAGTGGAGTCGGCGCGCAGCGTCGACCGCCCCAGCATGAGCCCCCACCGGGCACCGCCTGGCGCGACGCGCGGACTTTCGCCTCTGAGCCTGGGGGTCAAGTCCCGCCTGTTGCCCCGACCCTGTCGAGCACCTCACTCGCGGTGACTATGGCGATACCGTGATGGGTGCCGATGGGAAGCAGGTGCTTGCGATCCCCGGTGACCAGCGCGCTGTACTGCGCCACGAGTGCCCCGACGCTCGTCGCAAACCCTTCGATACGCGCGGCGAACTTCGCATACCCCAGCGTGTGCGCCAACTCGTCCAGCAGCACCGGGCTGCTGAAGAGCTCGACCGCCTCGCCCCCGATGGCCAGCTCCATCAATCGCCGCGGCGGCCCGTTCCACAACAAGCCTGCCACCACCACATTCGTATCGAGCACCAGCCGCAGCGGCGGTGCTGAAGCTGGCATCAACTCGCCCCGCGCCGGTGCCGATCGGCGCGCACCTGATGCACCTGCTGCACGATCTCCTGCTCAATCTCGGCGGTGAGCTTCTCTTGCGGTCCACGCTCCCACATGGCCTGCAGCGACTCGCCGGCGCGGCGGCGTAATTGCTCGCGCAGCATCGCCTCCATAGCCTCGGCCGACAGCAAGCCCGCGCTGGCCGCCTTCTGCGCCAATTCGTCGGGCAAATTGATCTGCACCGTGGTCATGCCCGTTCCTCCGTAGCTCCCGTAATCAAGCCGTGCGGCTCTCGAGCTTGCGCGTCAACTGCTATCGCTCGATAGAGACATCGATCGCCTGCAGCACCTGGCGCTTGTCGGTCACACCGAACAACTCGATCTGCGTCGAAGCAGCAATGTACAGCGTGCCCCCCCTCAAGCTTGCCTGACAAAATGGGTCGGCGAGCGGACTCTGCCCTCAACCCCCAGCCGCCGTATCCGCCACCGCCAGCGCCGTCATGTTCACCACCCGCCGCACCGTCGCCGACGCGGTGAGGATGTGTGCCGGCTTCGCCGCCCCCAGCAGGATCGGCCCCACCGTCACGCCGTGGCCGCCGGTCATCTTGAGCACGTTGAACAGGATGTTGGCGGCGTCCAGGTTGGGCAGCACCAGCAGATTGGCGCTGCCGCTGAGCGTGGTCTCGGGCAGGTAGCCGCGGCGCACCGTCTCCGACAGCGCCGCGTCGCCGTGCATCTCGCCGTCGCACTCGATGCCCGGGGCGCGCTGCACGAACAGGTCGCGCGCCGCGCGCATGCGCCGCGCCGCCGGGCGGGCCGACGAGCCGAAGATCGAGTGCGACAGGAAGGCCACCTTGGGCGGCATGCCGAAGCGCCGCACCTCGGCCGCGGCCATGAGCGCGATGTCGGCCAGTTCCTCCGCACTCGGCTCCTCGTTGACGAAGGTGTCGGTGATGAACAGCGTGTGCTGCTGCAGCATCAGCGCGTTCATCGCCGCCATCGTCGGCGCGCCGGGCTTCACGCCGATGACGTTGCGCACGTGCGCCAGGTGGGCGTCGAAGCGCCCGTTCAGCCCGCACAGCACGGCGTCGGCTTCGCCGCGGCGCAGCATCAGCGTCGAGATCAGCGTGTTGGAGCGCCGCACCGCCGCCTTGGCGGCCTCGGGCGTGATGCCCTCGCGCGCCATCAGGCCGCGGTAGAGCTCCCAGTACTCGCGGAAGCGCGGGTCGTTCTCGGGGTCGCAGAGCTCGAAGTCGCGCCCGATTTCCAGGCGCAGGCCGGCGCGTTCGATGCGCATCTTCACGACCTCGGGCCGGCCCACCAGGATGGGGCTGGCCAGGCCCTCTTCCAGCACCACCTGCACGGCGCGCAGCACGCGTTCGTCCTCGCCCTCGGCATAGACCACGCGCGACGGCCGCGCGGCGTGCTGGTGCTTGGCGGCGGCGAACACCGGGCGCATGAACATGCCGGTCTGGTAGACGAAGCGGCCCAGGCTCTGGCGGTAGGCTTCGAGGTCGGCGATCGGCCTCGTGGCCACGCCGGACTCGGCGGCGGCGCGTGCCACCGCGGGTGCGATGCGCAGGATCAGCCGCACGTCGAAGGGCGTGGGAATGATGTACTCGGGGCCGAACTTGAGCTCCTTGCCTGAATAGGCGGCCGCCACCTCGTCGCTGGCCTCGGCCTTGGCCAGGGCGGCGATCTCGCGCACGCAGGCCAGCTTCATGGCCTCGGTGATCTTGGTCGCCCCACAGTCGAGCGCACCGCGGAAGATGTACGGGAAGCACAGGACGTTGTTGACCTGGTTCGGGTAGTCGCTGCGCCCGGTGGCGATGATGCAGTCGGGCCGCACCGCCTTGGCCAGCTCGGGCCGGATCTCGGGCTCGGGGTTGGCCAGCGCCAGGATGATGGGTTTGTCGGCCATCGTCGTCACCATCTCGGCGCTCAGCACGCCGGCGGCCGAGCAGCCCAGGAAGACATCGGCGTCCCGGACCACGTCGGCCAAGGTGAGCGCTTCGGTGCGCTGGCAATAGCGCTGCTTGCTCTCGTCGAGCTTGCCGGCCTCGACGTCTTCGCGGCCTTCGCGGATGACGCCCTTCGAGTCGCAGACGAAGATGTTCTCGCGCCGCACGCCCAGGTCCACCATCACGTCCAGGCAGGCGATGGCCGCCGCGCCGGCGCCCGACACTGCCACCTTGACGTCACCGATCTGCTTGCCCACCAGTTCCAGCCCGTTGAGCAGCGCCGCCGAGCTGATGATCGCGGTGCCGTGCTGGTCGTCGTGGAAGACCGGGATGTTCATGCGCTCGCGCAGCTTACCCTCGATGTAGAAGCACTCGGGTGCCTTGATGTCCTCGAGGTTGACGCCGCCCAGCGTGGGCTCCAGCGCGGCGATGATGTCGATGAGCTTGTCGGGGTCGAGCTCGGCGAGCTCGATGTCGAAGACGTCGATGCCGGCGAACTTCTTGAACAGGCAGCCCTTGCCTTCCATCACCGGCTTGCCGGCCAGCGGGCCGATGTTGCCCAGCCCCAGCACGGCGGTGCCGTTGGTGACCACGCCCACCAGGTTGCCGCGCGAGGTGTACTCGTGCGCCAGCGACGGGTCGGCCTCGATCGCCAGGCAGGCGTAGGCCACCCCCGGCGAATAGGCCAGCGACAGGTCGCGCTGGTTGCTCAGCGGCTTGGTCGGCGTGACGCTGATCTTGCCGCGCGTGGGGGCGCGGTGGTATTCCAGCGCGGCTTCGCGCAGCGCCTGTTCGGCGTCAGAGAGGGGCTGGGCCACGGAGGTGTCCTTCGTTGTGATCGCAACAGCCTACGTTAACGCTTCAGGCGCCGATTTGATCCGGGTCAGCGATGTTCGTGTGCGCTGGCCATCTGCCGGCCACGGTGTCAACGAGCCACGAACGCCTTGTGCGACAGGTGATAAACGAGCAGGGGCAAGGGCATGCGCAACCAGTGGCTGCGAACGAAGGTCAGCCAGTGCGCCATCCGGGTCGAACGGCCGCATGCGGATGCGTGTGCCGGCCGCAGCGCGTGGTCGAACAGCCAAGCCCGCATCCGTCGCGGCCAATGGCTGACGGCAGCGCGCCGCAGCGCGCGGATCACGGGTGCAGGAACGCGGGTTTCGTAGATGCGCTGGCATTGCTCGATCGCGTCCAGCACGGGCAGCACAAGCCGCAGATGCCCGGCGCGCTCGACGAGCCCGTCCCAGAACATCGGGTCGACGGCAAAGTCGGTGAGCAGGACGTGCAGGTCGTACAGGTCCCGCAGACCCTTGTGGAACTCACCGAAGAACAGGTGACACGCCGAATGGATGACCATGTCCGCGGGCGCCAGCACGCGGAAGAACGCCCACTCGGCCGGCAGCGCCACCGCGGCAGCAAAGAGATCCTGCGGGTCGGGGCGGATGCCGGAGGTCGGCGGCAGGATCGTGTGGTGCACGTCGAGTACGGTGCCCCGGTTCTTGTGCTCCAGCGGCGGAATCTCGTGCATCCACTGGCGGTAATAGCGCTCGTCGTACGGCGTGGTGTGCAGCGGAAACCAGCCCGCCCAGTTCAGGCGCTGCTCCACGTCGGGCAGCGCCGCCTTGGGCACCATGATGTCGATATCGTTGAAGATGCGGCCGTCCGCAGCGCGATGCGACAGGGCCGTGTAGGCCGCACCCTTGAGCAGCAGCACCGGAAGTTCAAGCGGCTGCAGGGCCTCCCGCAGGAACCTCAGTTCGCTTCGCACGGCTGACGCGTGCCGGACAGCGATGGTCGACGCCAGTTCCAGATGCCGTTGCGCGGACGCCGGCGCGAGCCCAAGGACGTCGGCGGCGCTGAGGACCCGATGCAGCTGCGCCATCAGCTCGGCGGCGCGGCTCTGCCAGACCAGGCGCTCCCAGTCGGTCTTGTGCAAGCCCTGCGCACGCTCGGGGTGGCAGAGCGTCGAGGTCAGCAAGTGCGGCCAGGGCCCAGGCGACTTCATGCCAGCTCACGCCAGAGGCGGTCGATCTCGGGAATGACCTGGTCGAACGACGAGTATCCGATGTGAAACGAGCTGACCGCGTCGATGAAGCCACAGAGCGCATCGAAGCCGTCGCCAGCCAGCACCGAGGCGTTGAATGCGTGGCGCGTCAGCTCGATCAAGGCATGGGCGGGCCCTTCGGCCTGGCTCTGCAGCCGAGCGCCGGCGCTGAAGTTCGGAAACACCAGCATCGCCGGCTTCGCAGGCCGGTCCATCGCCATCACGCTCGCCGCCGGGGGGCGCATGTGGGCCACCGATCCCTTGGCCGTGTCATGGCAGACCTCGCTGATCACGACATCCGGGCCCAGGGCGCGGACGATGTCGATCGAAGCGTTCTTCAGGCTGATCGGGCGCGCGATGGGGCGTACCAGTCCGTCGGCCAGCGACACCAGGGCCAGCTCGTCCGAGAGCAGCCGCCAGCCGCGGTGCACCAGGGCCGCACACAGCGTGCTCTTGCCCGACCCGGGGTCCGCCGCCAGCACCAGCGCGCGCCCGTCCCGCTCCACGACCGCGGCGTGCAGTACCAGGCAGTCGTGGGCATGCGACGAGATGACCCAGTTCAATCCCCATTCGAGCATCGGCATCGCCTGGGCCATCGGCAGGGGCTTGAAGGGCACGCGGCCGTCACAGCGCAGCACAGCCTGCGGGCGCAGGCGGCGTCTGATCCAGCCAGGGGCACGGACCTCGACCTCGAAGTCGACATAGGTGTTGCGCCGATCCAGCAGCGGGAAGTCCGCGTAGAGCTGGCCGATGCCCGCCGTCAGCGCAGGCAGGTCGGACCGGATGTTGACGCTGAACGTGCCGCAGGGGATCAGCACCCCGTCACGGGTCAGGCGTGCACGCAGATCGGTCGACGAGAGTTGCGCGATCCTCAATTGACGCGGTCGAAGATCTTGAGGTCGATCAACGCTTGAAGCGCGGGGTCCGACGGTCTGGTCGACATGCGGCGAACTTCGGCAGACGCGTCGGCTTCATCGGCGCCGTTCGTCGTGTCCAATCCCGCAGTCAACGCGGAGGAAGCGAACAGGCCGGAACAGTCGGGCGGCAGCAGGTGCGTTTCACAAGTCTCGGCCACGTAAACGACCACGCCGTCGGTGAAAGAACGCCATCTCACACCCCATGGGATGCGCAGGCCCTGCGCTTGCGCCATCGATCAACAGTCCCGAGTCACCGCTTTTCCTCGCCGTTGCACCAGACGCCGGCGACGTAGACGTCAACAGCGCTAACGAAGCCCTTGAGCGCGTTCACCGGATCCAAGCTGGAGAAGGCGGTCCGAAACGCAGTGATGACGGTGCTTGCGGTCTTGTAGGGGGCCGGGTATCGGTCTCCATAAAACTGCGCATTCAGCAGGGCAGCAACTGCGTGCATGCCAACATTGACCAGGCCGTTGCCGTTGCTAGTGACGGTGACGGTGGTCGGAAGGCTCGTACCCAGGCCCACCTGCGCCAACGTGACACTCGGATCCGTGTAGTAGTTGACCCCGAATACCATGTTGAACTTTTCGGTTCGCGGGAAACGCGCGTACAGCGTGGGCGATGATTCCCACAGCGTCGTGCCATTGTCATTCCACCAATAACCCGGGCTGCAGCCACAGGGATTGGCGCTCCCCACCCGGGACAGGTTGCCCGAGGCGATCTCCGACCCGGTGCACGTCCCCCAGCCGGCCACCGCCGAGCGGCTGGTCACCGACAGCACCACTGCCGTGCCGCCGACACCCAGGGTACCGAGACGACGACGGCCATGGTCGACCTCAGACTTTGGAGCCAGTTCCGGCGTCATCTCAGGGGTGTCTTGGGGTCGCTCGTTCATGATCCGTCCTCGATCGGTTCAGTACCAGGGGCCCCGGATTCCCGCTGCCGGTCCTGGCACTCACCGGCGGCTGACCCGGAATTCTCCGCCACCTGCCGTGCAGCGCGGCCGCATGCTGGCACCCGGCCAAACCTTGTTCGCCAATTAGACACCATGCCCTCCATGATGGGGGCACCGCGACCCCCCGCGCATCGGGGGTCGGTCCGTGAAGTCCAGCCGCAAACCGGGCACCGCAACGGTCCCCGGTGTCCCCGCCATACGGCGTTCAACCCGGGTTCTGCTGGGCCGCGCGCCTGGAAAGGATCTCGAACGCCGGCAGCGTCTTACCTTCCAGCACCTCCAGGAACGCCCCGCCGCCGGTGGAGATGTAGCCGATGTCGCCTTCGATGCCGTACTTGGCAATGGCCGCCAGCGTGTCGCCGCCGCCGGCGATGCTGAACGCGGGGCTGGCCGCGATGGCGCGCGCGATGGTCTCGGTGCCGTGCGCGAAGGCGTCGAACTCGAACACGCCCACCGGGCCGTTCCAGACAATGGTGCCGGCGGTCTTAAGCTTGTCGGCCAGCAGCGCGGCCGTCTGCGGGCCGATGTCCAGGATCAGCTCGTCGGCAGCCACGTCTGCGGCCGCCTTCACCGTGGCCACCGCGTCGGCCTTGAAGGCCTTGGCCACCACCACGTCTACCGGAATGGGCACTTCGGCGCCGCGCGCCTTCATGGCGTCGATCACGGCCTTCGCCTCACCCACCAGGTCGGCCTCGGCCAGGCTCTTGCCGATGGGCAGGCCGGCGGCCAGCAGGAAGGTGTTGGCGATGCCGCCGCCGACGATCAGCCCGTCCACCTTCGCCGCCAGCGCCTTCAGGATCGTCAGCTTGGTGCTGACCTTGCTGCCGGCGACGATGGCCACCAGCGGCCGCAACGGGCGCGCCAGCGCAGCGGTGATGGCGTCGATCTCGGCCGCCAGCAACGGGCCCGCGCAGGCAATGGGCGCGTACTGCGCGATGCCGTAGGTGCTGGCCTCGGCGCGGTGCGCGGTGCCGAAGGCGTCGTGCACGAAGATGTCGCACAGGGCCGCCATCTTGCGCGCCAGCGCTTCGTCGTTCTTCTTCTCGCCCTTGTTCAGGCGGCAGTTCTCCAGCAGCACCACCTGCCCCGGCGCCACCGTCACGCCGTCGACCCAGTCGGCCACCAGCGGCACCTCGCAGCCCAGCAGTGCGGTCAGGCGCGCCGCCACCGGCGCCAGCGAGTCCTCGGGCTTGAACTCGCCTTCGGTCGGGCGGCCGAGGTGCGAGGTGACCATCACCGCCGCGCCGGCGTCCAGCGCCATGCGGATGCACGGCACACTGGCGCGGATGCGCGTGTCTTCGGTGATGTTTCCGGCGTCGTCCTGCGGCACGTTGAGGTCGGCGCGGATGAAGACACGGCGGCCGGCGACACGGCCCTGGGCCACCAGGTCGGAGAGGCGGATCACGTTCATGGTTTGCTCCAGTCGGGGGTTCCACTCATTCTAGGCAAGCACTACCAGCCCAGCCCCAGGCGCAGCGGCAGCAGCACGGCCATGCCGGTGAGGATCGTGCCCAGGATGTCGCGCCGCCACCAGAACCAGGCCGCGCCGGCAGCAGCAGCGAACAGGCGTGCGTCGAGCAGCGTGCCGATGAGGCGGCCCTGCGTCATCACGATCTCGGGCACCACCACCGCCGCCAGCGCCGCCAGCGGCGCGTAGCGCAGTCCCTGGCGCAGCCAGACGGGGATCGGGATCTCGCGTTCGCTCAGGAAGAAGAAGCCGCGCGTGAGCACCGTGATCGCGGCGAGGCCGACGATGGCGAGGGCCACTTCCCAGGTCTGCATCGCGGCCACCTCAGGTGCCGTCGTCCAGCGGCGCCGGCTGCTCGCGCGGCGCCGTGTGGTCGATCAGCAGGCCGATGGCCACCGCCGCGGCGATGGCGACCACGATGTTCAGCTTGAGCGGCAGCGCGTACGCCGCCACCGCGGCACAGCCGGCCACCGCGCCGGCGACGCCGGTGGCGCGGTCGGTCAGCAGCGCCAGCGCCAGCCCCAACAGCGCCAACGTGCCGGCGAAGCCGAAGCCCCAGTGCACCGGCACCGACCCGGCGAGCACGATGCCGATGATCGAAGGCACCTGCCAGGCCGTCCAGTTCAGCACCACGCCGCCCCAGAAGTAGGGCAGTTGCTCGGGCGCCGGCCTGGGCTCGGGGAAGCGGCGCATGAACAGCACGTAGTTCAGGTCCGCCGTCACGTAGGCCACGCGCAGCCGCACGCCGAATGGGTAGCCCATCAGGTAAGGCCGCCACATGGCGCTGAAGATCACGAAGCGCAGGTTCACGCACAGCGCGGTGGCCCACACGACCCAGATCGGCGCGCCGCTGCTCAGCAGCGGCAGCACGGCCAGTTGCGCGCTGCCGGCAAAGACCACCAGCGACATGAACACCATCAGCGGCACGCCCAGGCCGCTGTTGCCCATGGCCACGCCGGTGATCAGGCCCCAGGCGGCGATGCCGATCGCGGTGCCCACCATGTCGCGGGCGCCGCGGGCGAATTCGGGGTGGCGCCAGGCAGGCGCCGCGGCGGCTGGGCGCGTCGTGCTCACGCGGCCATTGTCGCCAGGCGCTGTGGTGGCCCTGCGACGCGCCTGGCCGCGCCGCGCACCCTGCTACTTCTTCGTCACGCTGCCGCTGCCCATGACCGACTTCCTGACGACGGCGTCGCCGCGGTAGGTGACGTCGCCGCTGCCGGCGATGCGGACATCGAGCGTCTTCTGCGCCTGTACCGCGGCGTCGCCGCTGCCGGCAATCTTCACCGTCACCTCGTCGGCCTGCAGGTCGGCCAACCTGACGTCACCGCTGCCGGCGATGCTGATCGCCAGCTTCGTCGCCTTGCCGCTGCCGCCGACGTCGCCGCTGCCTGAGATGCCGATGCGCAGCTCGCCGGCGCGCAGGCCCGGCAGCTTGACGTCGCCCGAGCCGGCCAGCGCCACCTGCAGCGTCGGGGTGTCGAAGGACTCGACCGTGATGTCGCCGGCACCGGCGGCGGATAGCGAACTCAGCTGCGGCATCACCACGTTCACGATGACCCGCGACCGCGTGGAAATGCTTTCGCCGCGCTTCCAGCCCACGCGCAGCGTGGCGCCCTTGCCGGTGGTCTCGACGCTGGTTTCCAGCAGCGGCAGCAGGTTGTCGTCGGCGCTGATTTCCAGCGCATGTTGCGTGCCCTGGCGCACGCGCAGGTCGATCGCGCCCGCCAGCGCGATGGCCTCGAAGGCCGGCACGCTGCGCGCCTCGGTGGCAATGCGGCCGGAGCCGGTGGTGGTGGCCGCCTGGCTCATCGACGGCAGCAGGGCAACGCACAAGAGCACGGGCGCAAGCCAGGCGATGCGGATGGTCGGCGTCATGGGATCCCCTTCTCGGTTGGATGCCCAGACTGTGCCGCAAGGCGGCGACGTGGCGCCAGCGGCGCGCGACGCAATGCGGTCCGCGACGACGAAATGCCGGCTGGCGGATGCAGACCGAAGCCGACACACGGGCGTGTCGGCCGGTTCTCAGCGTTTCGAAGCGACGGCCGGTGCGGGTTTGCCGACGGCGCTGTCGGCCTCGGCCGCGGCGACCTCGGTCGGTGCTTCCTGCGGCATGGGGTCCATCTTGTTTTCGCGCATGTAGTCGTTCATCTCGCGCCAGCCGACGAACATGGCGGCCTTGTCGGCGCGCCTGTTGAGCGCGAAGCACTGCTCCACCGAACGCGCCGCGTGGCGGCAGCCGGCACCGATGGCCTTGGCCTCGGCCTCGCGCTTGGCAGCCGCGGCGCCGGCCGTTTCGATGCCCACCATGTCGCAGCCGCCCAGCCAGAGCAGGGCAGCAATGGACAACACGAGGGTGAGGAGGCGCATGGCGTGTGGCGACGGGGCAGGTCGCGAGGGGCTTCCCTGCTTATCGGCCAGAGGCGGCGGCAGCTTGAGCCCGGCCGTGGTGGGAGCCGCTGCCGTTGCCCTCGTCGCCGCTTTCAGCCTGGCGCGAGCGGGTGCCGCTGCAGGAACTCGCGCGCCGCGATGCGCTTGCCGCCGGGCAGTTGCAACTCCAGCAGCGCCAGGGCGCCGTCGCCACAGGCCAGCACCAGCCCGTCGGCTGACGCCTGCAGCACCTGCCCCGGCCGGCCCGCGCCCGGGACGACCGCACCGCGCCAGACCTTCAGCGGCTGCCCGCCGAGCTCGGTGGTAGCGCCGGGGAAGGGGTCGAAGGCACGCAGCCGGCGTTCGATCACCGCCGCCGGAGCGCGCCAGTCGATGGCCGCTTCGGCCTTGTCGATCTTGTGGGCATAGGTCACGCCGGCGGCCGGCTGCGCCCGCGGCTGCGGCGCGCCCTGTGCCAGCAGCTCCAGGGCCTGCACGATCAGGCGCGCGCCCAGGGCTGCCAGGCGTTCGTGCAGCGTGGCGCTGGTGTCGGTGGCGCTGATCGGCGTGCTCTCGGCCAGCAGCATGGCGCCGGTGTCCAGGCCGGCGTCCATCTGCATGATGGTGATGCCGGTGTCGGCATCACCCGCCTCGACGGCACGCTGGATCGGCGCCGCGCCGCGCCAGCGCGGCAGCAGCGAGCCGTGGATGTTCAGGCAGCCGTGGCGCGGCAGCGCCAGCACCCAGGGCGGCAGGATCAGACCATAGGCGGCCACCACCATCACGTCGGGCGCCGCCTGCGCCAGCGCCGCTCGCGCCGCGGCGGCGTCGTCGGGGTATTTGCCGTCCAGGCGCAGGCTGCGCGGCTGCGCCAGCGGCAGGCCGTGCGCCTGCGCGTACTGCTTCACCGGCGAGGCCTGCAGCTTGAGGCCGCGGCCGGCCGGACGGTCGGGCTGTGTCAGCACCAGCGGTACCTCGTGGCCGGCGCCGTGCACGGCCGCCAGGGCCACGCGCGCGAACTCCGGCGTGCCGGCGAACACAAGCTTCACGCGCGCACCTCCAGACGGCAGGCCAGCGGCGGCCCGGCACGCCAGAAATCACCCGGCGCACCTGCATTGACTCCCTCTCCCTCTGGGAGAGGGTTGGGGTGAGGGCCGGCGGGCCACCACTGTTCCAGTGGACGCACCCTCACCCCAACCCTACCCAGGAACCTGTGCCGATGAGAACTGAATGGCCCCCTCTCCCGCCTGGGCGGGAGAGGGCTGGGGTGAGGGTGGGAGGGGCACGCATGACCCTCACCCCAACCCTCTCCCACAAGTGGGAGAGGGAGCAATACCCGCGGTTCCTGGTCACAAGCCGGCGCCGCCAAGTGGCGCATAGGTCTCTCCCGCAAGCGGGAGAGGGAGTGAACCGAAGGGGCTCTGCTGCCGAGGGCGCCGTCTGCGGCCGCCATCACTTGCCCCGCATTTCGTCGCGCGTCTTCTTCAGCATCTTGGTGCGGATGCGCTCGCGCTTGAGCGGGCTCAGGTATTCGACGAAGACCTTGCCGACCAGGTGGTCCATCTCATGCTGCACACACACCGCCGTCAGACCCTCGGCGTCCAGTTCGAAAGGCTGGCCATCGCGGCCGAGCGCGCGCACCGTCACACGGGCCGGTCGTTCGACGCGGTCGTAGACGAGCGGCACCGACAGGCAGCCCTCCTCGGCCAGCGCCGTCTCGTCGCTGCGCGCGACGATCTCGGGGTTGATCAGCACCAGCGGCCGGTCGTGCTGTTCGGAGATGTCCATGACGATGACGCGCTCGTGCACGTCGAGCTGCGTCGCCGCCAGCCCGACACCGTCGGCGGCGTACATTGTCTCCAGCATGTCGTCCACCAATTGGCGCACGCGCTCGTCGACGGCGGCCACGGGTCGGGCCACGGTGTGCAGGCGGGGGTCGGGGTAACGCAGGATGGGCAATCGGGCCATGGCGGCAGGAACGGGAAGCAGGCCGAAACAGCTCGCAACAGCTGTCGGCGAGGCACAACGCGCGGCTCCGTGAAAGCGTGCACGGAGCAACTGGCCCAGCCTCAGTTTGTTTGCGGCATCAAGGGTTTACGGGCAGAATTTGTGAAAGCATATGAGCATTGTCGCCGCTGCTCGCGGCACCCTGGGTGCCACCGAGCCGATCACCACATGCGCTGCCGTATTTTTGCATCGCCCCGCTGCCCGCAGCACGAAGGCATCCCCATGAGCCCGCCGGGCCGCCCCAAGGGCGAATACCGCAGTGCGCAGCACGAAGGCACCCTATGAGCAAATGCGATCGTCGCGGGCCAGGCGCAGCACGGCTGGCAGTGGTATTGGCTGCCACCTGGCTCGGCCTGGCCGGGCTGCACGGCAATGCCACGGCGCAGCCCAGCCGCATGCCCGTCACCCCCGAGTGGCGCGACACCGCCCAGCGTGTGGCGCAGGCCGGCGTGCCCTTGTCCGACCTGGCGCCCAACGCGCCCGATTCGCACACCGTGCAGCGCGGCGACACGCTGTGGGGCATTTCCGGGCTGTTCCTCAAGACACCCTGGCGCTGGCCCGAGCTCTGGGGCATGAACCTGGAGCAGATCCGCAACCCGCACCTCATCTACCCGGGGCAGGTGCTGGTGCTGGAAAAGATCGACGGCCGCGCCCGCTTGCGCCTGGCCCAGGGTACCGGCGAGGTGCCCACCAACACGGTGCGGCTGTCGCCGCGCGTGCGCAGCGAGTTGCTGGACAACGGCGCCATCGCCGCCATCCCCTTGCACATGATCGGGCCCTTCCTCAACGAGGCCGTGGTGTTCGAGAGCAACGCGCTCGAAGCCGCACCGCGCATCGTGGCCACCCAGGAAGGCCGCGTCATGGTCTCGCGCGGCGAGACGGCCTATGTGCGCGGCGACCTTGCCGGCGCGCGCGATTTCCGCCTGTTCCGGGAACTGCGCCCGCTGCTCGACCCGCTGACGCGCGAGGTGCTGGGCTACGAAGGCCGCTACGTCGGCACCGCCGAGTACGTCCGTGCCGGCAACATGGTGGCCGCCGCCAGCGGCAAGAACGTGGTCGTGCCGGCCACCTTCACCGTCACCAGCACGCGCCTGGAGGCCGGCGTCGGCGACCGCCTGTCGCCGGTGCCGCAGCAGGAACTGGTGGCCTACGTGCCGCACCCGCCGGCGGCGCCGGTGGACGGGCACGTCGTCTCGATCTATGGCGAGGGCCTGCATGCCGGCCAGAACCAGGTCGTGGCGCTCAACCGCGGCCAGCGCGACGGCATCGAGCGCGGCCATGTGCTGGCGCTGTGGCGCACGGGCCGGGCGGCCGTCGACACCACGGGCGCCGAGCGCGTGGCGATGCGCCTGCCCGACGAAAAACACGGCCTGCTGTTCGTCTTCCGCGTTTTCGAGCGTGTCTCCTACGCCCTCATCCTCACGGTGCGCGAACCCGTCAGCAGCGGCGACCGCTTCACCCAGCCCTAGGGCCCGGGCCCTGCTGACGCGGGTGATGGCCTTGCTCGGCGACGACGAATTCGCAGCCTGGTTCAGGCTGCTCGAAACCCCCGGCATCGGCCGCGATGCGGCGCGGCGCCTGCTCGCCGCCTGCGGCTCGCCCGACGCCGTGCTGCGCACGCCACCGAAAACGCTGCGCGAACTGGCCGGCGCTGCGGCTGCCGATGCGCTGCAGCGCGAGCCGGCGCACCATGCCGAGCGGCTGGCCGCGGCGCGGCTGTGGCTGCACGGCGGCGCCGAGCGCAGCGTGCTGACGCTCGGCGACCCGGCCTACCCGCCGCGCCTGCTGCAGACCGCCGACCCGCCGCTGCTGCTGTACGTGCAGGGCACGCCCGCCATCCTTTGCGCGCCCGCCATCGCCGTCGTCGGCAGCCGCCACCCCACGGCGCAAGGCACCGACAACGCGCACGCCTTCGCGCGTGCGCTCAGCAGCCAGGGGTATGTCGTGGTGTCGGGCCTGGCGCTGGGCATCGACGGCGCGGCGCACGAAGGCGCCCTGGACGGCGGTGCCGGCACGGTGGCCGTGCTCGGCAACGGTCTGGACCGCGTCTACCCGACACGCCACCGCGAGCTGGCGCAACGCATCGCCGCGCACGGCGCGCTGGTCAGCGAATACGCACCCGGCACGCCGGCGCTGCCCGAGAACTTTCCGCAGCGCAACCGCATCATCGCCGGCCTGTCGCTGGGCACGCTGGTGGTCGAGGCGGCGCTGCGCTCGGGCTCGCTGATCACGGCACGGCTGGCGGCCGAGGCCGGGCGCGAGGTGTTCGCCATCCCAGGCTCGATCCACGCGCCGCAATCCAGGGGCTGCCACTTCCTGCTCAAGCAGGGCGCCAAGCTGGTGGAAACCGCGCAGGACATCGTCGAGGAACTGCTCGGCATTCAGCATCAGCAGCGCCCGTTGCCACTGGAGGAACCGGCGCCGGCCGACCCCTTGCTCGACGCCCTGGGCCACGACCCGGTGACGCTGGACGCGCTGATGGCGCGCACCGGCGCCAGCGCAGCCGAGCTGACGGTGCGCCTGCTCGACCTCGAACTGGAAGGCAGCGTTGCCCGTTTGCCGGGCGGCCTTTACCAGCGGCGCCACACCGGCTGAACATCCGCCACAGTGCGTGCACGCTCACATCGACTGTCCGTGGCCAACGCCACTGCTGGCGCCGGGTCCAAGGCCGGCTGCAGGCGCGCTGGGGTATAGTGAATTCATGTTCGACGTGCTGGTCTATCTCTACGAGAACTACTGGCGCCCCGACGCCTGCCCCGACCCGAAGCAGCTCTCGCGCAAGCTTTCGGCCGTGGGGTTCGAATCCGACGAAATCCAGGATGCACTGCGCTGGCTGGATGGCCTGGCCAGCAGCGCGCAGGCCTGCACCGGCACGCCGGTGCCCGGCAGCATGCGCATCTACACCGAAGACGAGAACGCAGGGCTGGGCGAAGCCTCGATCGGCTTCATCGCCTTCCTCGAGTCGGCCGGCGTGCTGCCGGCGCCGATGCGCGAGATGGTCATCGACCGCGCGATGGCGGTGGGCGACGGCCCGATCGAGCTCGACGACCTCAAGATCATCGTGCTGATGGTCTTCTGGAGCCTGGGCGAGGAGCCCGACGCGCTGATCCTCGACGAACTCTTCGTGATGCCCGAAGATCGGCTGATTCACTGACGGGCGCTCAGCTCAGCAGCAGCTCCGCGTCCACGTCCAGCTTGGCCAGCGCGCTGCGCGTGGCGCGCACCGTCAGCGCCTCGTCCTGCGCCGGCACGATCAGGCCGGCCTGCAGGTAGCTCGCCAGCCGGTGCTGCTGGAACAGCACGCAGCGGGCCTGCGGCGTGACGAACAGCGACAGCTGCTTGCGCATGCCGTGCCAGGCCAGCTGCACCGGCTCGCAGTGGCCGGCGCGCTCGAGCATGTACCAGCTGCCCACCTGCAGTTCGCGCGCCCAGGCCACCATGGCCGGCGTCGGCATCGAACCGCCGTCGAGCACCACCTCGAGCCCCGAGTTCTGGTGGCCCGACAGGTCCAGCACCAGCGACTCGTCGATCTCGACGTCGGCCTGCTCGGGCAGCAGCTCTTCCAGCGTCTCCAGGCGGTCCATCAGCTCGCGCAGGCGGTCGTCGGGGATCACCGCGGCCTTGGCCGTGAAGGCGGCGGCCAGCGAGTTGTTGAGCTGCTGGATCTGTTCGTCCTGCCTGGCCGTGTCCATGCCCGCTGCGCTCATGCCCTCGCGCAGCGACTTCAGCAGCAGCGGCAAACGCTGGATGACCTCGGCGCGCTCCTCGCGCGTGACCTTGGCGCTGGCCGACCAGATGAGGTCGGCCGCGGCGCGCTTCATGCGCCGCGTGTTCTCGCCCTGCGCGCCGAAACGCACCGCCGCGGTGGCCAGCACGTCGGCCCAGACATGGAACAGGAACTGGCGCACGCCCTCCTGCACCGGCACCTCGTTGAGCATGCGCCGCAATTCGATCGTGTACTGGATGGCCAGCGTCTCGCGCTGCTCCACCTGCTGCGCCAGCGAGACACCGCGGCGGGTGGCCTCGTTCTCGTTCCTGAAATAGTGCTCGAGGAACTTCTCGAACTCGGTGAGCACGGTCTGGAAGACACGGCGGCCGGTGTCGGGGTAGGCCTCGACCACCTGCACCACGCGCTTGATCTCCTTTTCCAGCGCCTCGCCCGCACTGCTGGCGACGCTGCCGCCGGCGGCGCTGTCGAAGCCCAGCACGCAGGCGCCCATGCGGTCGATCAGCCGCCGCGCCGGGTGGTCCAGCGTGGCAAAGAAGTCGGGCTCGGTGACGGCCACGCGCAGCACCGGCATCTGCAGCCGCGCAAACCACACGCGCACGGTGGCCGGTATGCGGTCCTCGGTCAGGATGCTCTGGAACAACAGCGCCACGATCTCGATCGTGGCGCGTTCCTCCGGTGTCGCGGCAGCCTGCTTGAGCACCTGCTTGCGCTGGTACAGCTCCTCCAGCATCGCCGGCGCCGTGACGACCTGCGCCTCGCCGCGCCCGGCGGCCGGCGTCAGGCGCTGGCGTATGCCCTGCTGCGCGGTGTCGATGGCCCGCGCCAGGCCCGGCGACAAGGCCTGCGGCGGACTCGGCAGCGTCTGCGGCCGCGTCGAGGTCGCGAAGTTGGGCACGTGGCGCCCGACCAGGCGGTTGAGCCGGCCGAGCACGGCCTCGGCGTTCTCGCGGCTGCGCGCCAGCGGCGTGGTGCGCGTCATCAGCCGGGTTTCGTCGCCGACCGCGTCGTGGCCATGACCCCAGCCCGCGTACCCCGCCGGCGCAGGCGCGGCTGCCCCGCCGCCGCGGCCGCCATAGCCTTGCGCCGGCCCGCTTGCGGTGCCGGCAGCTTCGAGCCCGCCTGCGCGATGGGAAGGCGAGCCGACGACCACCTGCCAGCCCACCGAGGCGCTGGACGGCGGGCGTGCGCGGCGGATGAATTGCCGCATGCTGACTTCGGGCAGCACACCCTGCTCCTTCAGCCAGCGGTTGGTCTCGTGGTAGGCCTCTTCCACCAGCAACGCAAATTCCTCGTGCAGCACCGGCTGCAGCTCGCGCCAGCCCTCCAGGGTCTGGCCGGCGGCGAGCCAGGCATCGAAGACGATGCGCGCCAGCACATGAGCCCGCAGCATGTCGTGCGCTTCGAGCTCGTTGCGTCCGTCCAGGTGCGCCACGCGCGAGCGCAGGTCGGAAAACTCCCAGGACGCGCGGTCCATGATGGCCAGCGCCAGCCGCGAGGTCACGATCTCCAGCTCGATGGTGTCGTCGGGCACCAGGCTGAGGGCGTTCGGTGGCTGGCCTCGCTGCGTCGGGTCGCTCGACCGCAGCGGCGCAGCGCTGGGCAACAAGGCCTGCCGCAGCCCGGTGACGATGCCGCGGTGCCAGGCCTGCGCATTGCTCGTCAGCCCATGCAGGAGGTCGCGCCGCCGCATGAGCACGCCGTGCTCGCTGGGTTTGTCGAACAGCGCACGCGCGCCGTCCAGCGCCGCCTGCACCAGGCCGACGAGACCCCTGACCAGCTCCTCCGTGTACAGCCGCCGCGCCTGGCCGGCCATGGAATCTTGCGAGGCGCGGTTGGCCATGTCAGGGCTGGGTGTCCGGGAGTGGCGCAGCGTAAGCCACTCTACACCACCGCCCCCGCGTTTGGATCGTTGGGGTCGGACTCCTTGGCCCCCTGCTTGACCAGGTCTTCGCGCCTGACACCCAGGCGCAGTGCGATGCCTGCGGCGACGAAGATCGACGAATAGATGCCGAACAGGATGCCGATGGTCAGCGCCAGCGCGAAGTAGTGCAGCGTCGGCCCGCCGAAGATCAGCATCGACAGCACCATCATCTGCGTCGAACCGTGGGTGATGACGGTGCGGCTGATGGTGCGCGTGATGGCGTGGTCGATGGCCTGCGGCGTGCTGAGCTTGCGAAAGCGCCGGAAGGTCTCGCGGATGCGGTCGAAGATGACCACCGACTCGTTCACCGAATAGCCCAGCACGGCCAGCACGGCGGCCAGCACCGCCAGCGAGAACTCCCACTGGAAGAAGGCGAAGAAGCCCAGGATGATGACCACGTCGTGCAGGTTGGCCACGATGCCGGCGACGGCGAACTTCCACTCGAAGCGCAGCGACAGGTAGGCCATGATGCCGAGCACGGTGACGAGCAGCGCCAGCGCGCCGTTCTGGTACAGCTCGGCGCCCACCGAGGGGCCGACGAATTCGGTGCGCATCAGACGCAGCGGCTCCTTGCCGTCGGCCGCGGTGCATGAGGGCCGGCTGACCTGCTCGCCCTGCGGCGTGGTGTATTCCTTGGTCGCCAGCGTGCCGGTCTCGGCCTTGCACAGCGCGGCGAACACCAGGGCGGCGACATCGGTCTGCTTGACGTCGCCGCGCACCGGCAGGCGGATCAGCACGTCGCGCGAGGTGCCGAACTTCTGCACCTGCACCTCGCCGAAGCCCAGGCCTTCAACGACGCTGCGCGTGCGCTCGATGTCGGCCGTCTGCTCGTACTGCACCTCGACCAGCGTGCCGCCGGTGAATTCGATCGACAGCTGCAGGCCGCGCGTGGTGAGGAAGAACACCGCCAGCGCGAAGGTGACGAACGAGACGACGTTGAGCACCAGCGCATGGCGCATGAAGGGAATGTCGCGTTGTATCCTGAAGAATTCCATGGCGCGCCCCTTCAGCTCTCGGCCGCCGGCTTGGCGCCGTCGGGCCGCCAGATCTGGCCGATCGACACCGACTTCAGCCGCTTCTGGCTGCCGTACCAGAGGTTGACCAGGCCGCGCGAGAAGAACACCGCCGAGAACATCGACGTCAGGATGCCCAGGCAGTGCACCACCGCGAAGCCGCGCACCGGGCCCGAGCCGAAGGCCAGCAGCGCCAGGCCGGCGATCAGCGTCGTCACGTTGCTGTCCAGAATGGTGCCCCAGGCCTTCTCATAGCCGGTCTGGATGGCCACCTGCGGCGGCGCGCCGCCGCGCAACTCTTCGCGCACGCGTTCGTTGATCAGCACGTTGGCGTCGATGGCCATGCCCAGGGTGAGCGCGATGGCGGCAATGCCGGGCAGCGTGAGCGTGGCCTGCAGCATCGACAGCAGCGCCACCAGGCACAGCAGGTTGAAGGCCAGCGCCACCGTCGAGAAGACGCCGAACAGCAGGTAGTAGGCGCACATGAAGGCCGCGATTGCCGCCAGGCCGTAGATCACGCTGTCGAAGCCCTTGCCGATGTTCTCGGCGCCCAGGCTGGGGCCGATGGTGCGTTCCTCGATGATCTCCATCGGCGCCGCCAGCGAGCCCGCGCGCAGCAGCAGCGCCTGGTCGTTGGCTTCCTGCGTCGTCATGCGGCCGGAGATCTGCACGCGGCCGCCCGAGATTTCGCTGCGGATCACCGGCGCCGTGACGACCTCGCCCTTGCCCTTCTCGAACAGGATGATGGCCATGCGCTTGCCGACGTTTTCGCGCGTCACGTCCCTGAACACGCGCGCGCCCTTGGCGTCGAGCGTGAGGTTGACCACCGGTTCCTGGGTCTGCGAATCGAAGCCCGGTTGTGCGTCGGTGAGGTTCTCGCCCGTCAGCACCACCTGGCGCAGCACGATGATCGGCCGGCCGTCGCGTTCCAGGAAACGCTCGCTGCCGAAGGGCACGGGCGTGCTGCCGCGCTCGGCCTCGCGCGCCTCGGTGGTCTCGTTGACCATGCGCACCTCCAGCGTCGCGGTGCGGCCGATGATGTCCTTGGCCTTGGCCGTGTCCTGCACGCCGGGCAACTGCACCACCACGCGGTCCAGCCCCTGCTGCTGGATCACCGGCTCGGCGACGCCGAGTTCGTTGACGCGGTTGTGCAGCGTGGTGATGTTCTGCTTCACGGCCTGTTCCTGCACCAGCCGCGCGGCCTCGGGCTTGAGCGTGCCGGCGAGCAGGACATCGCCGCCTTCTGCCGCCGAGGGCAGCCACTGCAGGTCGGGCAGGCGGTCGGCCAGCAGCTCCTGCGCCTGCTGCGCGGTGGCGGCGTCGCGGAAGCGGACCTCCAGCGCATTGCCTGCGCGCACGATGCCGGCGTGGCGGATGTTCCTCTCGCGCAGCAGCGTGCGCACGTCGCCGGTCAGCGCCTCGGCGCGCTTGGTCAGCGCCGACTTCATGTCGACCTGCATCAGGAAGTGCACGCCGCCGCGCAGGTCCAGCCCCAGGTACATCGGCAGCGCGCGCACGCGGGCCATCCACTGCGGCGAACGCGAGACGAGATTGAGTGCGACGATGTAGCGCGGGTCGGCCGGGTCGGGGTTGAGCGCGGCGCCGATGGCGTCCTTGGCCTTGAGCTGGGTGTCGGTGTCGGCAAAGCGCGCGCGCACCGAGGTGCCCTCGAGCTGCACGAAGTCGGGCTTCAGGCTGGCGGCCTGCAAGACCTGCTGCACGCGCTCGACCATGGCGGCTTCCACCTTCACGGTGGCCTTGCCGCTGGACACCTGCACGGCCGGCGCCTCGCCGTAGAAGTTGGGCAGCGTGTACAGCAGCCCGACCAGCAGCACGACGCCGAGCAGGGCGTATTTCCACAAGGGGTAGCGGTTCATGGGTGCTTCCTGGGCCGGCGCGCGCCAGCGCTCGCGCCGGGCGCGAGCGGGTTACTTGAACGTGCCCTTGGGCAGCACCTGGATCACCGAGGCGCGCTGCACCTGCAGCTCGACGCCGTTGGCGACCTCGACATGCAGGAAGTTGTCGCCGAGCCTGGCCACACGGCCGAGCACGCCGCCGGCGATGACCACCTCGTCGCCCTTGGCGATGGCCTCGACCATCGCCTTGTGCTCCTTCTGCTTCTTCATCTGCGGCCGGATCATGATGAAGTACAACACCACGAACATCAGCACCAGCGGCAGCAGGCTGAACAGGGTGGATTGGGTGTCGCCCCCGGCGGCGGCGGCGGGGGCGGTCTGGGCATGGGCGGTGGAGATGAACACTTTGGCGCGGTCCTTGTGTTTGGCCCGCTGACGGCGGGCGAATCGCGCATTTTAGGGGCCACCTCATCGGCCCCGGGAAATGCCTTGGTTCAGGCTCTGCCAGGTTGCGCTTCGATTGACTTCACAATTCCGGCGTGACAGCGTTGCCTACCGAGCCTGCCAGGCACCCGACGCCGCATATGGCCCGGCACGCCACGCCCGAGCCCGCGCAGGGACGCTTCTGGCTGCTGCTCGGCGCCCTCGCTTTCCTCGCCTTCGTCGTCTACGGCAGCCTGGTGCCGCTGCGGTTTCAGGCGCTGCCCTGGGATCAGGCGCTGGAACGCTTCCGATCGATGCCTTACCTGGCCCTCGGTATCGGCTCGCGGGCGGATTGGGTGGCCAACATCCTGCTGTTCATTCCGCTGTGCTTCCTTTGGGCGGGCGTCGTCTGGCCGCAGCGCCGCTCTGCGTGGCGCGTCGTCGTCGCGGGCCTGTTGTTCACCGCCGCAGTGGCGCTCAGCGTGGCGATCGAGTTCGTACAGCTCTACTTCCCGCCGCGAACGGTATCGCTCAACGACATCGTGGCCGAAGCGACGGGAGCAGCCATCGGTATCGGGCTGTGGTGGGCGTTCGGGCGCCATGCGTCGCGATGGCTGCAGGCGCTGCCGCTGGCACGCGGCACGGCGAGTGTGGCGCAGCGGCTGCTCGCGATCTACCTGCTGGCGCTCTTCGGCTACAACCTGCTGCCGCTGGACCTGACGATCAGCCCCGTGGAGGTCTACCACAAGTGGCGCGAGGGCAAGGTGATCTGGCTGCCCTTCACGACGCACTACGCCGACAGTGCCCAGCGGGCCTACGACCTCGTCACCGACATCGCGATCTGGGTGCCTGCCGCTGCGCTGTGGGTGCTGGCGGGGCAAAAGACCCGGCTGCAGGCCTGGACGGCAGCGGTGACTGCGGCGTTCACACTCGAGCTGATGCAACTGTTCGTATACAGCCGCGTCAGCGACAGCACCGACGTCGTCACGGCGGCGCTGGGCGCTGCCATTGGCGTCGCTCTGCTGCGGCCACGCCTGACCGAGTCAAGCGACAAGCGCACTCCGCAGAAAGCTGGCGCGCTGCGTTGGGCGGTGGCTGGCCTGTGCTGGTTGATCGTGCTCGCAGCCATCTTCTGGTACCCGTTCGACTTCAACCTGGACCGTAATTTCCTGCGTGAACGCGTGGCCGGCCTGGACCGGGTGCCGCTAGAGGCCTATTACTACGGAACGGAGTTCCGCGCCATCACCGAGGTGCTGCGCAAGTCCCTGTTCCTGGCGCCCCTGGGCCTGATTCTCTACAGGCTGGGGCAATCCCTGCCAACGACTTGGCCGCGCCGGGTGGTGCACTGGAGCATGCTGGCCCTCGTCGCCGCATGCGCGACCCTGGTCGAAGGTGTGCAGCTTCTGCTGCCAGGCAAGAATGCCGACTTCACGGATCTTGCGCTCGAGTTCCTTGGGGGCCTGATCGGCTACGCCGGAACTCACTTCGTGGCACAGGGACTGGCCCACGGGCCGCCGGTACCGCACAGCACGCCAATGAACGGCCCGATCCATGCCGCACGGCCGGTGCGAACTGCCAGCCCCCGCGGGCTGTCGAGCCCGGCGCTAGCGGCCCTCTTGCTGCCCAGCGGCATCGCCGTCGCTGTCGCGTTGATCGCCCTTTGGGTGCTCGCCCGACTGCCTCAGGTGCCCTACAACATTCGCGAGCTGCTAGCACCGCCGGGCGCCCCGTGGGCCAGTGCAGTCGTGGCATTCGCTGCCCTGCTGGTTTTCGGCATGCCGAGCGTCGTGGCCACGGCTGCAGCATTGCGCCCAGCGGGCCTGCCGGTTGCACGCACGGTGACCCTGCTGTGTGGCATACCAGGCATCGCCGCGGCAGTGCTCTTCCTGGGGGGACCCACGGAAAGCGTGCGCGATCTCGTTGGAAACGCGGCCTTTGCCTGGTGGCCTTGGGGTGAGACCTGGGTGCGGTTGAGCGTCCTCTTCCTGGGGGTCGTGTGGAGCGTTGCCCTAGGCTGTGCACTCCAGGGTCTGCCTGTGACGAAGGGGCATCGGGGTAGCGCCATCGCGCACCTGCTGATGCACGGGATCTGGATCGTGCCCGTCTGGCACGCCGTGGTCGTCTACCACGCGACCACGGACAACCTGACCGAGCTGATGTCAGGCGGGGGCACCTGGTTGTCCAGCATCTGCCTGCTGGCCTACGTAACGCTATGGGCAGCTACTGCCTCCAGCCTGCTCGCCAGCCTGGTCACGCGTTCTGGGCCTGCCTTGATCCGCAGCCTTCTGTGGGTCGCCGCGAGCGTGATTGCCGGGTACGGCCTGGTTTCGGCTGCCACGGAGCCTGCGGTGGTCAAGTATGGGCAGGTGTTTTCGGCCCTTCAGTTCTTGCTCAGCGCAGACCGCTCGGCCTATGCAACCGGCACTGAGCTGCTGCTGCGATTTGCGGCAGCGCACGTGCTCACATGCCTGGGCGCAGCGTGCGCAATGGCCGCGGTGCTGGCACCGGCTGCCCGCTATGCGGCGGTGCGCCGTGCCCTTGAGGCGTGACCTCTTGGTGGTCAGGATCTCGTCGTCTTCATCACCGTGTGCCCTGACCCGCCGCGTCTGGTTATGGGCGCCGGCACTGCTTTGGCCCGGCGTCTCAAGGGCTGCGGCTGAAGGGGGCCCGCCAGGCACCACAGCGTGGGGCCCGACCTGCCCTTGCGTACGCTGGCACAGGCGCTGCGCCGTGCCGTGGCCGGAGACACCATCACGCTGCAGGCTGGCATCTACGCTGGCGACGTCGGCGTTGTCACCCAACCCGGCCTGACGCTACGCGGCCTGGGCGCAGGCGCCACCCTGCTGGCGGAAGGCCGGCACGCCGAAGGCAAGGCCATCCTTGTCGTGCGGGCCCCGGGCGTGCGCATCGAGAACCTGGAGTTTCGCGGCGCGCGCGTGCCGGCCGGCAACGGCGCCGGCATCCGCTTCGAGTCGGGCACGCTGACGCTGGACCGCTGCCGCTTCTTCGACAACGAAATGGGCCTGCTCAGCGCCGGCCGGGCCGACATGCACCTGGTCGTGCGCCACTGCGAATTCGGCGACGCGCCGCGCCACGACAGCGGGCTGCTGCACCACCTGCTGTACGTGGGCGCCATCGGCAGCTGCGTGGTGATGTATAGCCGCTTCGGCAACGGCTGGCGTGGGCACCTGCTCAAGAGCCGCGCAGCCGTCAACCGCATCCTGTGGAACGATCTCGTCGACGGCCCCGACGGCGAAGCCTCGTACGAGCTGGAATTCCCGAACGGCGGCGACAACCTGGTGCAAGGCAACCGCATCGAGCAGTCTGCCCGCACGCAGAACCCGGCAATGCTGAGCATGGGCGCCGAGGCCGGTGGCCGCTACGGCGGGCGGCTGGTGCTGCGCGACAACCGCTTCGTCAACCACCACGCCGGCACGCCCGAGGCGCCGGCGCGCTTCCTCCACGTGTGGCATGAACGCCTGGCCGGGCCCGTGGAAGTGGTGGACGAAGGCAACCTTTTCGAAGGCCCGGTGCGGCAATAGGGTCTTGAATTCGGTCATGGTTCAGTTTGGCGGTAAGACCGTAACAGTTTCCAGGCCTGATGCTCTACCGCAGTGGAACCGGCTGCGCCGGCATGAGTCACACTGGTCTGGTCGGTCTTGCCGCGCCAGACGCAGCACAGGGAGTCATCTTTGGCTCAACATGTCGTGCTGAAGTGACCAAAGCATCTAAGCCACCAGAACCCAAGGGACAACCATGGCGGCGCCATTGTGGCAAGATCTGTAAGGCCGTAGCCAAGGCTGTGGCGCTGACTCTTGCTGCGGTGCACAATAGCGGACGGCCAGCGCCGCACGGTGCCACGAAGAGCCATCAATGGAGAACGGCATGCGCCCACAGAACTTGATCGTCCGCTGCCTAGCGCGCCGCGAGGGGGATGTGTTCGTTGCGATGTGCGTTGACCTTACTTTGGCCGCCCAGGGATCGACGCTACATGAGGCCCGAGAGAAACTGCACGCGCAGATTGCCAGCTACATCGGCGAAGCACTGACCGTTGATCGCAAGCATGCCCCCGCTCTGCTTTATCGCAAGGGGCCATTGACCGACAGGCTCGTGTACAGGTTTTGCCAGCTTCGTACCATGCTGAAGCATGGCCGTAACCTGTTCGTCTACTCTGAGGCGCTTCCTCTCAAACTCGCCGCAGTGTGAGCCGATGGAAGAGGCCGCTGACGGCCAAAGAGGTTCGCCTGATCGCCAAGAATCTTGGCTTCAAGTACCGCAACAGCGAAGGCGGACATGAGAACTGGGTTCGCTACGACCCACTACCTTTCCGCAAGATGACGATAGACACTCATCTACAGCCATTCGCCGACTCCCTCGTGATGTACATGGCTCGGCAGGCCGGCGTTAGTGTCAGACAGTTCTACGACGCCCTGAACAGATAGGGCGCACCTGTTCCTGACCGAGATCGTGCGCGAAGGGCAGGTCGTTGCGCCCGTCGAGCCGGACGAGATCATCCGCGCCGGCGACCTGCTCGTCTTCACCGGCGACGTGACGCGGCTGGACCTGCTGCTGCGCTTCGACGGCCTGGAAACCCACGGCCAGCACTACCAGCTGCCGCTGGACAACTGGTGGAAGTGGTGGTGGCGGGCACCTCGACGCTGGCGCGCCGCACCATCAAGGAAGTCGACTTCCGTTCACTCACCGGGGCCGAGGACTTCGGCCCCTACTGGGCGCTGGCCATCGTGCTGGTCGTGACCTGGATCCTGACCGAACTGATGAGCAACAACGCCGCCGCCGGGCTCAAAGGGGTCAGGTCTTAAACTTCAAGCCCATGGCCCGCCCTCATCGCATCGAATTCGCCCAAGCGGTGTATCACGTCACCGCCCGTGGCGACCGCCGGGAGCCGATCTTCCTGGACGACCAGGACCGGCTGCTGTTCGTCGACCTGCTGGCGCAGGCGCTGGAGCGCTTCGACGCCTGCGCGTTGGCCTACTGCCTGATGGACAACCACTACCACCTGGTGCTGTGCACGCGGCAGCCGAATCTGTCGGCGCTGATGCGGCACGTCAACGGCGTGTTCACGCAGCGCGTCAACCGCCGCCACGGCAAGGTGGGGCACGTCTTTCAGGGGCGCTACAAGGCCATCCTGGTGGACCGCGACGCCTATCTGCTGGAGGTCTGCCGCTACGTCGACCTGAACCCGGTGCGTGCCGGCGTGGTGGCTTCGGCGCAGGACTGGCCGTGGTCGAGCTACCGGGCGCTTACGGGCGCGAGGCAGGCGCCGCCGTGGCTGGACGCCGCCACGGTGCACGGCGCGCTCCTGGGTCGCACGCCGGCAAGCCCTGCCGAGCAGCAGCAGGCGGCGCGCCGGTACGCCGACCTGGTGGCCACGGCGCGCGACGCACCGCTCTGGGCCGGTGCATTGCGCCAGCAGGTCTATCTGGGCGACGACGCTTTCGTCGAACGCATGCAGGCCCGCGGCACCGCCGAGGTCATCGCACCGCCCGCAACGCCGCCGCCGCTGCGCGCTGTTGTGCCGCCACAGCCAAGGCCGCTGTCGGAGTGGCTCGCGTCGTGCAGCACGCGGGAAGAGGCGCTGTACCGCGCCTACCACGAAGGTGGCCTGACGATGACCGCCATGGCCCGAGAGCTGGGGCTTTCGGTGGCGCGGGTGAGCCAGCTGGTTCAGCGGGCAGTTGGGGTCACAGTTGGGGTCAGGTCACAGTTGGGGTCAGGTCTTAAGGTTTGAAGGGCTTGAAACTGAAGACCTGACCCCATCCTTTAAGTCAGCGGGTCCCGGATCTCGAGGAACGTGAACTTCCGGAAGTCCCGGTCGTGCGTGTACAGACAGGCAACGCCGTTCTGGCGCAGCACGGCCGCCAAGTGGGCGTCGGGAACCAGGTTTCCGCGCGCAGGCACGTCGGCGGTGACGCGCTGGTAGACATCCCAGAACCCCTCTTGTTCACCTATCACGCGGCAGTGGGGAAGCGATGTCAGGGCCGCCACGTTGTGCGCGGCTTCAGCGGGCGTGAGCGGGCGCGCAAAGATGCTTGGGTGCGTGGCCATGCGCAAGTAGCTCATGACCGTGAGCCATGCCAGGCAGAACACCTGGCCTTCGCTCGCGCAGCGCTGCAGGAATGCCTTCGCGCGGGGATGCTGCGCACTGCTCTCGTCGCTGGCATACAGCAAGAGATTCACGTCGATGCCGAAACTCACGGCCTGAAGTCGTCCATCGCGTCCAGCAAGGCGTGCTTGTCGGTCAGGTCCACGCGGGCCGACATGGGCCGACTGGTCCACGCGAAGGGCTGCGCCGCGGCCCCTTCCCCACGCTGGGTTGCCAGAGATTGCGCCAGCAGGTCGGAAACCAAACGCCCCAGCGACTTGCCTTGGCGCTGCTGCAGCCGCTTCAGGTCACGCAGGATCGGGTCGTCGATATCGATGGTGGTGCGCATGATGCGTGATGCTAGTATTTTTGCATCTGATGTCAAGGCAACCGGGGTCAGGTCTTAAATTCTCAAGACCTTCAAACTAAAGACCTGACCCCAACACCAATGGTCATTGGGATCAGGTCTCAACTCCTCAAGGATTTGAAACTTGAGATCTGACCCCGACGACGGAGGACTTAAGAGTTAAAACCTGACCCCTAGGGGGTGACGTCATCGATGCGCGGGTCACCTGGACGTGCGAGTGACTGGAAATCGCGCCGATCCAGCGTTACCAGCGCTTCGGCCCCGGCATTGCGGGCGGCAGCCAGGTGCAGCCAGTCGTAGATGGCACACCCGCGCACGCCGCGGCTTTCGCACTCCGCCAGCGCTAGCGTCATCTCGGGGCCGGAAAGCACTTCGGCCCGGACGTAGGGCAGCACGCTGTCCTGAATCAAGCGCGCCGCCAGCGCTGCGCTCAGCCGCCTGCCCTGTTTCCCACCGGTAAGGATGGAAAAGGTCTCGGCCAGCGCATGAATGTAGACCCCGTGCCCGCCCGAGGCGACCAGCCTGTCGCAGGCTACGTGGTTGGGTTCGTCGGGATCGAGTGACGCGAGAAGAACCGACGTGTCGAGAAAAAGGCTCACCGGCGACCACCTCGCTCGGCTTGGGCCTCCCGCTCTGCCCGTGTGGCAGCCGCCGCGTCGAAGGCCTTGCCGCTGGGGCGCAAGACGGTACGCCGACCGGCGCTCAAGACCAGTTCTGCCGTCTGCTGCGGCTCAGGCGTCAATTCGATCTTCTGCGCCACCACTTCCAGCAACAGGCGTGACCCGGGGCCCAGGTTCAACCGGCGTCTCAGTTCGGCGGGCAACACGATCCGCCCGGCGCGGTCGATGGTTATGGATTGGCTCATGGCATGCTTAATGGGTGACGACAGACCATTGTAGATGCCACTTGTTTCGACGAATAGCGGGGTCAGGTCTTAACTTCTTAAGGCCTTTGGGGTTCTGGGGTCACCCATTAGCCACCCCCGTCAATAGGGACGAACGCTTCACTGCGGCCGTCCCCGCATTTTCACCTTGTTCAGCCTGTATTCCGTATTCCCCAGCCGCCAGATCACCGCACACTTGGTTCTCGATCATTGGTTGC
>JAUXVE010000005.1 GCA_030680415.1 Rubrivivax sp. | reverse complement strand
CGCAGGGCCCTTGGGTACCCCTGCCCTTCGGGTAAGCCCCCAGAACAGCCGCACTCCGCGTTGCAAATGCTCGCCGGGGCCCCACCCCGGCTGCGCTTTGCGCCTTGATTGCGGCTGTTCTGGGGGCTTACGCGGGTGCATGGGATTGCCTCTCAACCTCTCAGGGGTCAATGTCCGAGATAGGCCTGCTGCACCTGGGGGTCGCGCAGCAGGTCGGCCGCGCGGCCCTGGGCAACGATGCGGCCGGTCTCCATCACGTAGCCGCGGTCGGCGATCGCCAGCGCGGCGCGCGCGTTCTGGTCGACGAGCAGGATCGTCGTGCCGCGCGACTTCAGTGCCGCGATGTGGCCGAAGATCTCGGCCACCAGCAGCGGTGCCAGGCCCATGCTCGGCTCGTCGAGCAGCAACAGCCTTGGTGCGGTCATCAGCGCGCGGCCGATGGCCAGCATCTGCTGCTGGCCGCCCGACAGGTTGCCGGCAGCCTGGTTGCGCTTGTCGTGCAGCACCGGAAACATCGCCCACACGGTGTCGAGCGTGGCGCGTGAGCCGCGCGCGAAGGTGCCGAGCAACAGGTTGTCCTCGACGCTGAGCGGGCCGAACACCTGGCGCCCCTCGGGTACCTGCACGATGCCGCGCCGCACGCGTCGGCGCGGCCGCTCGGAGCGGATGTCGGCGCCCTCGAAGCGCAGCGTGGTGGCGGTGGCGGGCTGCACGCCCGACAGCGAGCGCAGCAGCGTCGTCTTGCCGGCGCCGTTGGCGCCGACGATGGCCACCAGCTCGCCGGTCTCGACACGCAGCGCGATGTCGGCCAGCGCCGGGATGCGCCCGTAGTGGCTGGCCAGGCCGACGACTTCAAGCATGGGTCACCTCGGCGGCAGCATCGGGGGGCTTGTCGGAGGCTGTCTCGGCGCCGAGATAGGCCTCAATCACGCGCGGGTCATGCGCCACCTCGGCCGGCGTGCCCTCGGCCAGGCGGGCGCCGCGCTCGAGCACGAGCACACTGTCCGACACCTCCATCACCAGGCGCATGTTGTGCTCGACCAGCACCACCGTCATGCCGCCCTTGGCCAGTTCGCGGATCAGGGCGTCGATCTCGCGCGCTTCGGTGGGGTTGAGCCCGGCGGCCGGCTCGTCGAGCAGCAGCAGCCTGGGCTCGGTGGCCAGTGCGCGCGCGATCTCCAGCCGCTTGAGCGCGCCGTAGGGCATGGCGTCGGCCGCCGCGTCGACCCAGGCGTCGAGGCCGACGCGGTGCATCAGCGCCTCGGCCTGCGCGCGGTTCAGCGCCTCGGCACGGCGCAGCACCGGCAGGCGGAAGATGGCAGGCACCAGCGCGGTGCTCTCGCGCAGGTGGTGCCCGGTCATCACGTTCTCGAGCGCGCTCATGTTGAAGAACACCTGCAGGTTCTGGAACGTGCGGCCCAGGCCGGCAGCGGCCCAGCGGTGCGTGGGCTGGCCCGTCAGGTCCTGCCCGGCCAGGCGGATGCGGCCGCTGTCGGGCGCGTAGATGCCCGTCATCAGGTTCAGCAGCGTCGTCTTGCCGGCGCCGTTGGGGCCGATGATGGCGTGCACCGTGCCGGGCTGCACCTCGAACGACAGGTCGTCGATGGCGCGCAGGCCGCCGAAGCCCTTGCTCAGATGCTCCACGGCCAGCAAACTCATCGCCGGTCTCGCGAGAACAGACGCTGCAGCGTCGGCACGATGCCGCGCGGGAAGAACACCATGGTCGCGATCAGGATCGCGCCGAAGGCCATCATCTCGTAGTCCTTGAGCACGGTCAGGAACTGCGGCAGCAGCGTCAGCACCGCGGCGCCGACGACTGCGCCCCAGATCGAGGCCATGCCGCCGAACACGACCATGATCACCAGTTCCACCGAGTGCAGGAACGAGGCCTTGGCCGGCGTGATGAAGCCGGCATAGTGTGCGGTCAGCGCACCTGCGGTGGCGGCGATCAGCGCCGACTGTACGAACACGCGCAGCTTCCACCGCGCGGAGTCGATGCCCACCGTCTCGGCAGCGACCTCCGAGCCGTGCAGCGCGCGCAGCGCGCGGCCGATCGGCGAGTCGATGAGGTTGAGCGCGAACCACACCGTGAGCCACAGCCCGATGCCGACGATCGCGTACCACAGCGGCTCGCCCTGCACCGCACGCCCGAACAGCACCAGCGGCGGCACGGCCATGCCGTCGGGGCCGCCGGTCAGTTTGTCCTCGTTGGACAGCACGATGGAGACGATGACGCCCAGGCCGAGCGTGGCCATCGCCAGGTAGTGGCCCTTCAGTCGCAGCGTCGGCCGGCCGACCAGCCACGCCAGCACGCCGACCGCGGCCACTGCCACCGGCATCGAGACCCAGACCGGCCAGTCCCAGCGCGCGGCGAGGATCGCGCTGCCGTAGCCACCGAGCGCATAGAAGCCGGCGTGACCGAGGCTGATCTGCCCCGCGTAGCCGATGAGCAGGTTCAGGCCGACGCAGACGATGGCGTTCAGCGCCACCAGGATCGCAACCTCGAAGTAGTAGTTGTTCGGGAAGGCCAATGGCAGCGCCGCGAGCACCAGCGCCAGCACGCCCAGGCCGCCCATGCGCGGCGAGGCCAGCCGGCGCGCCCAGCCGGCGTGCGCGGGTGCGGTGCGCTCAGACACGATCGCTGCGGCGAGCACCGACCAGCCCTCCCGGCATGAAGAACAGCACCCCCAGGATGACGACGAAGGCGATCGCATCCTTGTAGGCCGAGGACAGGAAGCCCGCGCCCAGGCTCTCGAGCAGGCCCAGCATCAGGCCGCCGGCGACCGCGCCGCCGAAGCTGCCCAGGCCGCCGAGCATCGCCGCGGCGAAACCCTTCAGGCCGAGCATCACGCCGACGTCGTAGGAGGTGAAGGTGATCGGCGCCGTCAGCACGCCGCCGAGCGCGCCGAGCATGGCCGCCAGCGCGAAGCTCACGAGCATCACGCCACGTGTCGAGATGCCCATCAGCTGTGCCGCCAGCGGGTTGACGGCGGTGGCGCGCATGGCCTTGCCGTACAGCGTGCGGCTGAAGAACCAGCCGAGTGCCACCACCGCCAGCGCCGTGCCGGCCAGCACCCACAGGCTCTGCGGCATCACCGTGGCACCGAACAGCGCGATCGGGTCGGTGCCGGAAAACGCCGGCAGCGGGTGCACGCGCTTGTCCCACAGCACCTGCGCCAGCCCGCGCAGGAACAGCGCCACGCCGATGGTGATGATGATCAGCGTCACCACGTCGGCCCGGCCCGTTCTTTGCGCCGGCTCGATGGCGAGCTTCTCGACCAGCAGGCCCACCACGCCGGCCACCGCCACCGCCAGCGGCACCGCGACCAGCAGCGGCAGCCCGGTGGCGACCAGCGACACCGCGGCCATGCCGCCGATCATCACGAACTCACCCTGCGCGAAATTGATCGCGTGGCTGGCGTTGTAGACGATGGAAAAGCCCAGGGCGACGAGCGCGTAGATGGCGCCGGAGGTCAGTCCGGCAGCGACGAACTGCATCCACTGGTCGCCCATGGCAGGCTCCGGCGCACGCTTGCAGGCTTCACTTCACGAGCGACCAGGTGCCGTTCTTGATCTCGAGCATGCGGAAGGCGCTCAGGTCCAGCCCCATGTGGTCGCTGGCCGACATGTTGACGACGCCGCCCGTGCCGACGTAGCCACGCGTGGCCTCGAGCGCGTCGCGCACCTTGGCCTTGTCGGTGGAGCCGGCGGCCTTGATCGCGCCCACCGCCAGCATCAGCCCGTCGTAGGCGTGGCCGCCGAAGGTGGAGACATCGCTCTTGTAGCGTGCCTCGTAGGCGTCACGGTAGCCGGTGGCCACCGGTTTTTGCGCGTCGCCGGCGGCCAGCAGGTCGGCCACCAGCAGCGCCGCGGCGGGCAGGCGCACGCCGTTGGCGGCATCGCCCGAGAGCTTGATGTAGTCCTTGGAGGCGACGCCGTGCGACTGGTACAGCGGCAGCGTCAGGCCCACCTGCCGGTAGTTGCGCGTCACGATCGCCGGGCCCTGGCCGAAGCCCGCGTTCAGCACCGCCTGGGCGCTGCTGCCGCGGATCTTGGTCAGTTGCGCCGTCATGTCGGTGTCGGTGGCGCCGTAGGTCTCGTCGGCGACGATCTCCACGCCATGGTTGGGTGCCACTTTCAGGCACTCGGCGCGCATCGACTTGTCGAAGCCGCCGCTGCCGGAGATCAGCGCCGCCTTGGTCGCGCCGCGGGCCTTCATGTCGACGAAGATCTTGTCGCAGGCCATGCGGTCGGTGTGTGGCGTCTTGAAGACCCACTTCTTCACCGGCTCGACGATCACCACCGCGCCGGCCAGCGAGATGAAGGGCACGCCGGCCTGCTCGACCAGCGGCACCGCGGCCATCGTGGCGCCCGTGGTCGAGCCACCGACGATGAGGTCGACCTTGTCCTGCTCGAGCAGCCGCTTGGCGAAGGTGCGCGCCTTCTCGGCGTCGCCGGCGTCGTCGTAGGCGATGAGTTGAAGCTTGCGCCCGAGCACGCCGCCGGCAGCATTGATGCGTTCGACGTAGAGCTCCAGCGTCTTCAGTTCGGGGTCGCCGAGGAAGGATGCCGGCCCGGTCACCGACAGGAAGCTGCCGATGCGGATCGGCTCCTGCGCCAGGGCCGGCGCTGTTGCGGCGGCCAGGGTCAGGAGGGCGGCGTGGGCCCATTGGCGGGCGTGGCTCGAGATGGTCATGGGCGTCTCCTAGGGTGGTGCGGGTCGCGCCGCGATGGCGTCGCGGCGCGGTCTGCCGTGGTCGTGCTCGGCGCTCGCCGGCACGGTCTTAGAATGCATCACTCAAATTCATTCTGGTACTGGAATGCCGATATTAACTTGACCTGTGTCAGGTTTTGTGGAGTTGCCGTGGCTTCGAAATTGCCGCCGGCGCGCCGTGGCGCCGCACGCCGGCCAGGGGGGGCGGACCAGCCCCTGGAGGTCGAACAGGAGCTGCAGGTGCGCCCGGTGCGGCAGTCCGACCTGCCCGAGGTGATCGCGCTCGACGCCACCGTGACCGGCCTGCACAAGGCCGACTACTGGCAGCGCGTCTACCGCCGCTACGGCATCGGCGGGCAGGGGCTGCGGCACTTCCTGGTGGCGGTGCACGGCGGCGGCGTGGTCGGTTTCATGATCGGCGAAGTGCGTGACTGGGAGTTCGGCTCGCCGCCCTGCGGCTGGGTGTTTGCGATCGACGTCGATCCGCGCGCACGCCAGCAGGGGGTGGGGACACGGCTGCTGGCGGCGATGCGCGAGCGCTTCGAACGCGTGGGCGTGCGCGTGCTGCGCACGTTGCTGGCCAGCGACAACCCGCTGATCCTGTCCTTCTTCCGCAGCCAGGGCATGACGGCGGGTCGACTGATCCCGCTCGAGCTGGCCATCGGCCCGGGCGCCTGAGAGTGACGCGATGAAGCTGCAGAAGAACACCAGGCTGGCGCTGTACAGCGTGCTCGAGTTCGCCGCCCGGCCGGGTGAACACGTGCCGGCGGCCGAGGTCGCTGCCAAGTACGGCGAATCGCTGCACCACCTGGCCAAGGTGCTGTCGGAGCTGGCGCGCGCCGGCATCGTCGATTCGGTGCGCGGCGTCGGCGGCGGCTACCGCTTCGCCGCCAATCCACGCCGGCTGACCCTGCTCGACGTCATCCGGCTGTTCGAGAACCAGGGTGCAGCGGCACCGGCAGCGCCGGAGGGTGACACACCGGTGGACCGCGCACTCGGCCAGGTGCTGGCGGAGATCGACCAGATTGCGCAGGCGACCTTCGGTTCGATCACGGTGGCGACCATGCTGGGCATGGTCGAGCGCGCGGCGAAGCGGGCGCCGTGAACGGCCGCGCCGGCCGCGGCCGTGGGGCCCCAGGCCGGGTAGGGGTGATGACCCGCTGACCGGCGACGGCGGTCAACTGCTACCATTTCCACTCAAGGTCACACCGTGCTCGATACACGCAGCTTCGACATTCCCCGCTTCCTGTCGGTGCTGCCGCTTTTCTCGGACATCGGCAGCCTTGAACTGGAGCGTCTGGCCAAGGGCTGCCAGTTGCGGCGTTTCGAACGCGGCGAGATGGTGTTCCGCATGGGCGAGGCCTGCGACTCGTTCCACGTCGTCGTGGTCGGGCAGGTGAAGCTGTTCGTGATCTCGCCGTCCGGGCAGGAGAAGGTGATCGAGCTGGTCAGCCCGGGCGCGAGCTTTGCCGAGGCGCTGCTGTTCCTGGGCAAACCCTACCTCGTGAATGCCCAGGTGCTGGCCGATACGCTGTTGCTGACGGTGCACCGCCAGGCCGTGCTGGACGAGCTGGAACACGACAACCGCTTCGCGCTGCGCATGCTCGCCGGCCTGTCACGCCGCCTGCACGGCCTGGTGCACGACGTGCAGGCCTACGCCTTGCAGAGCGGGGTGCAGCGTGTCGTCGGCTACCTGTTGCGCGACCAGGACCTCGACGATAGCCACGCAGCCGACGCACGAACCGTTTCGCTGCCGGTCAGCAAGGCGACCGTGGCCTCGCGCCTGTCGCTCACGCCCGAGTACTTCTCGCGTGTCCTGCGTGAACTCGAGTCAGCCGGACTGATCGAGGTCGACAAACGCGACATCCGCATCCTCGACGGCAAGCGCCTGGCGGCCTACCGGGGTTGACGGGCGCGGCGCTTGCCGCGGCGTGCACTGCCCCGCCGCCGCTTCAGGGCCGGCTGCCGGCCCACAAGGGGCCGATGGCGTCGAGCGTGTTTTTCAGCAGCAAGGCGAACTCGGTGTCGCCCTCCATGACGAGCTGCCGCTCGAAGAACAGGCGGTCGGCATCGTCCTCGCCGCGCGCCAGCCGGAGCAGTGCAGCGGTGTGGGCACGGATCACGACCACCGGCGCGACACCCGCGCGCGCCACCTCGAAGCCGCGCTCGCCGAGCACCAGGCGCACGCGCAGTCCGGTCTCGACCGTTTCGAGCTCGATGCAGCGCTGCTTCAGCAGCGAGCGCTGCGAGGCGTCCAGGCGCGGCCAGAGCAGGTGGTCGAGCAGGCGCGCCGCCACGAACGAGGGTGGGCCGACCGGCAGTCGGCGCACGATGCCGCGCAGCTGCCGCGCCACGGCCTGCAAGGGCCACGGTGCATCGGCCCAGCTGCCGGCGCGCCGGGCGGCGTTCATGCCGCCACGGCCGTGAGGCCCGGCCGCCGGTGGGCGAAGCCGTCGACCAGCACGCCCGGCAGGCCTGCTGCGCGCAGCTGCGTGACCGCCTCGCCCGCCGGCGCGCCTGCGTTGAGCACGGCGTCGAAGCCCTCCAGCGCCTGCACGAAGCCGCGGCTGCAGGGCGACAGCCGCAGCCTGTGCACGCCCGCGGCGGCCAGTGCCGGGCCGGCGCCGAGCAGGCAGTGCAGTGCCGCCGACTGGGTCTGGATGCCGTTGAGGACCAGGAACGGCTCGCCTTCGCTGGTGGCCAGCAGCAGGCCGTCGGCGTCGTCGCGGCAGCGGAAGTCGCATTCGTCCTTCTTCAGCCGGTGGTGGCGTGCCGTGAAGCAGCGCGCCGAGAACGCCAGCGGCAGGCGGCCGAAGGCAAAGACCTCGGTCAGCACCGGGCCCGCAGCGCCACGCACCGGGTCGGCGGCCGGGTTGACGTGTGCGACGGCATCGAGCGCGAGCTCGAGCGGTGGTACCCAGGTGCCGGCGCCCAAGGGCGCAATTTCGGCCAGCGCCGCGCGGTTGTAGATGTTGACGTGGGGTCCGATGACGAAGGCGTGGCGCCCGGGGCGAGCTTCGTGCAGGTGGGCCAGCACGGCCAGCGCCGAGGCATCGCCGGCTTCGACCGCGAACTCCTCCTGCTCGCACAGCCGGCGCATCGTGCGCAACTCGGCCTCGGTGGTGACGAGCGGCAGGGTGGCCAGCACCACGGTCTTGCCGGCGCCGGCCAGGTCGCGTGCCAGCGCCATCCAGTCTTCGGTCTTGAACTCATTGCGGCGCGAGCAGACGACCTCGCCCAGCACCACCGTGTCGGCTGCCGGGTGGTCGGCCACCTCGGCGTAGAACGCCAGCATCTGGTCGCGTGGCCACCAGTATTGCAGCGGGCCGACCGTGAGGCCGAAGCGGTGTCGCGGGGGCGTTGCCTGCAAGTCCTTGCTCCTTCAGCGCCAGGGCCGGTCGTAGGCGCCCAGCGTTTGCTGCTGGCCCTCGGCCCAGCGCGCCAGCATCGTGTTCCAGCGCGGCTGCACCGAATAGCGTGCGTCCGATGCCGCATGGTCGATGGCGGTGCGCCACACCCGCGTCACCTCGGCGACGTAGCTCGGGCTGCGTTGGCGCCCTTCGATCTTGATCGCCGAGACACCGGCATCGATGAGCTGCGGCAGCAAGGCCAGCGTGTTCAGGCTGGTGGGCTCCTCGATCGCATAGTCGCGCCGGCCATTGACCTCGAAACGACCCTTGCACAGCGTCGGATAGCCGCGCGGCTCGTCGCTGGCGTAGCGGTCGATCAGCACGCCGCCCAGGCGGGCCTCGACGCCGGCGGCGGTTTCCTCCCAACGCACCGCCGACGGCGGCGAGCAGACACCGGCGGTGTTGGGTGACTGCCCGGTGACATAGGCCGACAGCGCGCAGCGCCCCTCGACCATCACGCACAGGCTGCCGAAGCCGAAGACTTCGATCTCGGCCTCGGTGTGCGCGATCGTGTGCTGCACTTGCGACAGCGTCAGCACACGCGGCAGCACCGCACGGCGGATGCCGTAGCGCTGGCGGTAGAACTCGATCGCCTCCCAGGTCGTGGCCGACGCCTGCACCGACAGATGCAGCCGCAACTGCGGGTGCTGCCGCTGCGCATAGGCCATCACGGCCACGTCGGCGACGATCAGCGCATCGGTGCCCAGATCGGCCGCGCGGTCGACCGCGCGTTGCCAGGGGCTGTCGTCGCGCGCATCGGCGAATGTGTTCAGCGCCATCAGGACCTGACGGCCGCGCGCGTGCGCATAGCGCACGCCGGTGCGCAGTTGTGCGTCGTCGAAATTCAGGCCGGCGAAGTTACGCGCGTTGGTGGCGTCCTTCAGCCCCAGGTAGACGGCGTCGGCGCCGGCATCCACCGCAACCTGCAAGGCCCGCAGCGAGCCCGCCGGGCACACCAGCTGCGGCGCTGTGCGCTCGCGCCGCGTCTCAGCCACCGCTGCAGGCGCAGCCACCGCCGCAAGCACTGCTGACGCCGCTCGGAGTGCCGGCGGCCACGCGTGCGATGCGCACCTGCCATTGCGCGGGCCCGGCCTCGAGATAGCGCCAGTCGAACTGGCCCGGGCGCGTCTTTTCGAACTGGAAGCGCAGCGGCGCGGGGTCGTGATCGTTGACGATCGCGAACGCCTGTCCGGGCGCCAGGGCGTCGAAGGTACCGAAGATCAGCGGGTGTCTTTGCGGCGGCGGCACGGTGCGGACATCGATCAGGACCATGGCAGAGGTCATTGTAAATCCTGCGGGGGACAACACGGCTGGCAGGCTAGGCCCGTGGCGCCGAAGCGGCCTTGAACGGGGTCAAGAATTCCCGGGCCGGGCATGCTGGCCCTAGGCCTTCCCCGACCGCGGCACGAGCGGGACGGGTCATTTGGGTTCCAATGCCGGCATGGACATCACCACCTTCGACGACCTCCTGCTCGCCGCCCGGCAGCAGCCCGAGCCGCAACGCCTGCTGCTGGTGTTTGCAGGCGCCAGCCTGCCGGCCGATGCCAGCGCCCAACAGCGCGCGGACTTCGAGGCCGGCGAAGGCGGTGAACTGGCGCCGCTGATGTGCGTCGACAAGGACCCGCATGCACTGGCCGGCTTTGCCGACCTGGCGGCCGAGGCCGCGACGCTGGGCCCGCCCTGGGTGCTGTTGTTTGCCGCGGCATTGGCCGGGCGGGCGCCGCTGCCGCCGTCGGACGCCGAGGTCGAGACGGCCTTGCAGCAGATGGTGGAGGCCGTGCGCCACGGCGACGTGACGCGCTACGCGCCGTTCGACAGCGCGGGGCAGGCCGTGCAGCTGGTTTGAAGCCGGGCGCGCGTTCAGCCTCGGGTCAGCGGCAGCTGCACGAGCCGCAGCACTCGCTGGTCACCGCGCCGGCCTCGCCCCTGGCGACCTTGCCGATGCGCACCTGCCACAGCGCGGGGCCGCTTTGCAGGTACTCCCAGCGGAACAGCCCGCTGCGCGTCTTTTCGAACTGGAAGTACAGCGGCACCGGGTCGTGGTCGTTGACGAGTTCCAGCGCGGTGCCGGGATCCAGCTGGTCGAAGGTGGCGAAGATCAGACTGTGCCGCTGCGGCGGCGCGATGGTGCGCACGTCGATGACGTGCACGGGATCGGTGAGGTCGGCCACGGTTGTGTTCCATGTTGCATGCTGGGCCGCCAGCGTAGGCTGGCGCGCGGGGGCCGTCCTTGAACCGCGACAAGAATTCCGGCCCGCCCGCCTGCGTGTTCAGCCGCGGCGCACCGCGATGGCGGGCAGCCGCGTGCGCAAGCGCTGCATCGAGGCGGGCGAAGGGTAGTCGGCTCCGACGGGAGGCAAGGCTCCCGCCACGCCCTGGGTGCGAAAGATCTGCAGCACCCAATTGGTGACGCCCGCTGCGGCCAGCTCGTCGGCTATGGCCAGCAACGCCGTATCGTCGAGCAATGCGGGATGGGCGGTGGTGCGGCATTCGAAGGCCAGCCCGCTGACGCGGCTGTGCTGCACCAGGGCGGCCAGGCTGCGGCGCACCGGTGTGGCGCTGCCGCGCACGCCGGTCACGCCCGCATGGCCGGCATCGCAGGCCAGTGGTGCCTTGATGTCCAGCCCGACCCAATCGACCAGCGGCAACACGTCCAGCAGGCGTTGCGGCACGATGCCGGCGCTGTGCAGCCCGACCCTGAAGCCCAGCGCGCGCACCTCGGCCATGGCCTGCGGCAGGGCGGGGTCGATGGTGGGCTCGCCGCCGCTGAAGACCACGGCGTCGAGCAGGCCCGCGCGCCGGCGCAGGAAGTCGAGCACCTCGCCCCAGCGCGGCCCGGCCGGCTGCCCACGCGGCTGCAGGTGCGGGTTGTGGCAGTAGCCGCAGCGCCACGGGCAGCCCTGCACGAAGACCACCGCCGCCAACTGGCCGGGATAGTCGATCGACGTGAACGGCGTCAGCCCGCCCAGCTGCAGCGCGCGCTGCACGGCCTGCCCGCGCGGCGCCACGCCGCGGGCAGCGGTCACGCTCATCAGTGCGTGGGCGCTTCGACGAAGTGCAGGCGTTCGTGGAACTCGCCCTGCTTGCCGATGTTGAACGACGCCACCGGGCGGTGGTAGCCCATGACGCGGGTCCAGACCTCGCAGCGCTGGCGTTCGTCGTCGCGCAGCGCGACCTCGGCGCCGGGGCTGGCGGTGCGTTGTTGTTGTTGTGCTTCGGCGATGACGTGGTTCATGGGGGTCTCCAGGTTCGTGTTGCGGGGAAAGGCTCAGGCGGCCGCCAGGCGCTTCTTGGCCAGCCGTTCGGCGTCGCACTTGGGGCAGAACTCGTGCTGCCCGCCGAGGTAGCCGTGGCTGGGGCAGATCGAGAAGGTCGGCGTGATGGTGATGTAGGGCAGCCGGAACCGCGACAGCGCCCGCTTGACCAGTTCGCGGCAGGCCGCGGCGCTGGACAGCGGCTCGTTCATGTACAGGTGCAGCACCGTGCCGCCGGTGTACTTGCGCTGCAGTTCGTCCTGCCGCTGCAGCGCCTCGAAGGGGTCGTCGGTATAGCCCACCGGCAGCTGCGACGAGTTCGTGTAGTACGGCTGCTCGGCGGTGCCGGCCTGCAGGATGGCCGGGAAGCGCTTCTTGTCTTCCTTGGCGAAACGGTAGGTCGTGCCTTCGGCCGGCGTCGCTTCCAGGTTGTAGAGGTGGCCGGTTTCCTCCTGGAAGCGGACCATGCGCTCGCGCACATGGTCCAGCAGTCGCACCACCAGCGCGTGGCCGCGCGGCTCGGTGAGATCGTATTCGTCGCCGCTGAAGTTGCGCACCATCTCGTTGAGGCCGTTGACGCCCAGCGTCGAAAAGTGGTTGCGCAGCGTGCCCAGGTAGCGGCGCGTGTAGGGGAACAGGCCCTGGTCGATGAGGCGCTGGATCAGCTTGCGCTTGACCTCCAGGGTCTGCTTGCCGAGCTCCAGCAGTTCGTCCAGCCGCGCCAGCAGCGCCGGCTCGTCCCCGGCGTGCGTGTGCCCCAGGCGCGCGCAGTTGACGGTGACCACGCCCACCGATCCGGTCTGCTCGGCCGAGCCGAACAGGCCGTTGCCGCGCTTGAGCAGTTCGCGCAGGTCCAGCTGCAGCCGGCAGCACATGCTGCGCACCATGTGCGGCTCCAGATCCGAATTGACGAAGTTCTGGAAGTACGGCAATCCGTAGCGCGCCGTCATCTCGAACAGCGCCTCGGCGTTCGGGCTCGTCCAGTCGAAGTCCTTGGTGATGTTGTAGGTGGGGATCGGGAAGGTGAAGGCGCGGCCCTTGGCGTCGCCGGCCATCATGACGTCGATGTAGGCGCGGTTGATGAGGTCCATCTCGGCCTGCAGCTCGCCGTAGCTGAAGGGCATCTCGCGCCCGGCGATCACCGGCACCTGCTCGCGCAGGTCTTCGGGGCAGACCCAGTCGAAGGTCAGGTTGGTGAAGGGCGTCTGCGTGCCCCAGCGCGAGGGCACGTTGAGGTTGTAGACCAGTTCCTGGATGCACTGGCGCACCTGCGCGTAGCTCATCGCGTCCTGACGCACGAAGGGCGCCAGGTAGGTGTCGAAGGAGCTGAAGGCCTGCGCACCGGCCCATTCGTTCTGCAGCGTGCCGAGAAAGTTGACGATCTGCCCGACGGCGCTGCTCAGGTGCTTGGGCGGCCCGGCCTCGACCTTGCCCGGCACGCCGTTCAGGCCTTCGTGCAGCAGCGTACGCAGCGACCAGCCGGCGCAGTAGCCGCTGAGCATGTCGAGGTCGTGGATGTGGATGTCGGCCTGGCGGTGCGCCTGGCCGGCTTCGGGCGGGTAGACATGGTCGAGCCAGTAGTTGGCGATGACCTTGCCCGAGACGTTGAGGATCAGCCCGCCCAGCGAATAGCCCTGGTTGGCATTGGCGTTGACGCGCCAGTCGCGTTGCTGCAGGTATTCCGAGACCGAGGCTTCGACGTCGACCAGCGTGCGCCGCGCGTCGCGCAGCTTGCGGTGCTGTTCGCGGTAGACGGTGTAGGCCCGCAGCGTGCGCCGGTGGCCGGCCTTGAAGAGCGCGGCTTCGACGAGGTCCTGCACCTGCTCGACATGCGGCGTCAGCGGCTGCGGCATCGAGGCCGCAGCGAGTGCGGGCAGCACCTCGTCGAAGGTCAGGCGCCGGGCTTCGGTGTCGCCGAACTCGCCGCTGGCGTGCCCGGCGCGGCCGATGGCCGAGCAGATGCGGGCGGCGTCGAAGGCGCGCACGCTGCCGTCGCGCTTGATCAGGTGGGTCGGTTCGGTGGGCGCCGCAGCGGACATGGTTCAGCCTTCCAGACACTAGATGTAGTGGTGAAGCGTGAGGCTAAACACTATGGCTAGCGTGTGCAACGCCAGACTGCAGCGAACTTGAAGCAGATCAAGAAGTCCTCGGACGGCGTGCCGTCGGCGCTGCGCCGCTCAAGCCCGGCCCGGGCGGCCGCCGGGCCGTCAGTTGCGCGGCGGCGGGCCCGGATCGGTGGCTGCCGGCTTGGCCGCCTGGGCGCCGCGCGGCCTGGGCGGTGCGGGCCGCCTGCCGTCCACGAGCAGGTGCGCCAAGGCCAGCCAGGGGTGGCGCCACAGCATGCGCGGGCCGGCATAACGCATCACGACACGGGTGGTTTCGCGCTGCCGGGGCCCGTAGCAGTGGATCTGGCAGTTGGCGCAGGTGGGCTTTTCAGGGCCGAAAGGGCAGCCCGCCAGGCGTTTGCGCGCGTACGCCAGGAGCTCGCCGCACTCGGCGCACAGGCCATGCTCGCCCCCTGCAGCCGCGCCGTGGTGGTCGTGGCAGTAGATGCGCAACATCGCCGCCAGGGTATTGAACTCGCGCTTCATGCGCGGCGTGGCCAGCCGGGCCTCGCGCCGGGCAGCGCCGTCGGAGGGTGGTGGGGTCGTGGGTCTGTCCATGGCCGCATTCTTCATGCCTTGCAGGCGGGGAAGAATGTCCCAGGTCAAGGCGCTCGCGCATGGCGCTGGCTATGCTGCGGCGCCCGACCACTGCAAGCCCGACATGCCTGCCTTGCTGCTGCTTCCCGCCTTGGCGCTGAGCCTGCTCGGCGCCCACTTCTATCGCGCCTCGGCCTGGCCCCTGGTGCTGGCCTGCGGCGTTCTCGTCGTGTTGCTGGCCCGGCCCAGGCTGTGGGTGGCACGGCTGGTGCAGACGGCACTGGTGCTCGGCAGCGCCGAGTGGCTGTGGACGGCTCTCCTGCTCGTGCAACAGCGGCTGGCGCTGGGTCAGCCCTGGCTGCGCATGGCGCTCATCCTCGGCGCCGTGGCGGCGTTCACGGCAGCGTCGGCGCTGGTGTTCCGCAGCGCAGCGCTGCGTGCCAGGTTTGCCAGCCCGTCCGGGTAAGGCTCGACCCCCTTCACCGGCACGAACCTGAGCACGGCCCGCATCAATGCTCGGGCCGCCGCCACAGCCACACCGCCACGGTTGCCATCAGCAGCGGTGCCGACACCTTGGCCCACAGCGGTATGGCCAGCACCAGCATGATGGCGGCGCTGAGGGCCATCATCAGGCTGGCCGCCCATTTGGCGCGGCGCGGCACCGCACCGCGTTCACGCCAGCGCCGGATGTCCGGGCCCCAACGTGGGTGCTGCAGCAGCCACTGCTCCAGGGCCTCCCAGCCGTGGCTGCCCGCCCACGCCGCGACCAGCAGGAAAGGCACGGTCGGCAAGCCGGGCAGGAAGACTCCGAGCAGGCCCAGCGCCAGGCTGAGCAGGGCCAGCGTACGCCATAGCAGCGTGATCAGGTGCCGCGACAAGGGGCGATCAGTGCAGTACCAGGAGCGGCAACTTGCTGCCGGCAAGGACGGCCTTGGTCTGCGAGCCGAACAGGAACTCGCCGAACGCGCCCCGGCCATGCGTGACCATGACGATCATGTCGCAGCCCTGCGATTCGGCCGCTGCGATGATGGCCCGGTCGACACGCGAGGCCTTGTCGTGGTGGCCATGGAAGTCCACGCCGGCCGCCTTTGCCTCGGCCGCGAAGCGTGCCAGCACCGCTTCAGCATGCGACGCGGTCAGTGCATCGTTGTCACGCGGCTCGTCTTCGAGCAGGGAGTTGGAAGGGGGCCCCGGGGGTATGGGCGGCAGCGGCTCGGCAACGAACCCGGTGATCGCTGCGCCGAGCTGCTGAGCCAGTGCGATGCTGACCTGCATGGCGCGTTCGGTCAGCGGACTGCCGTCGACGGGAACGAGAAGACGCTTGAACATGACCAGATCTCCAGAGAGGGGCCCGCAAACAGCGCCATCGCGCGCTCGGGGAAGGGTGGCAGCAGCTTAGGATCCACGCTCACCAGCCAGAGCGGTGAGTACTGTTGAATGGTGCCACAAGCTGCAGCGTGCCTCGTGCAGCGACGGCACGGATGGCGCCACCGCATGCGTGGTGGTGCTCATGCTTGGACGTCGTGGGGATCTGCCCGCGCAGCAGAGAGATCCACGACTTCTCAGCCGGGCCGGCCGTCGGCGCGCGGTCGTCCCAGCCAGGCGCCATAGCGCCAGGCCCAGGCCGTGGTGGCAAGGGCCCAGGCGACGGCGGCCAGCAACAGCAGCGGCACCTCGGCTGCGGGCCACAGCGTGGCAGTCACGCGCAACAGCACGGCCGTCTGCACGCCCCAGTACAAGGCCCAGGCCAGGTCATCGGCGGCGAGCGGCCGGCCGCTGTGGCCGGCGGCCACCCGGGTGATCATGGCGATCAGCGTGGCGCCCAGGTAACCCATGGTCAGCGCGTGCGTCGGCGCCAGGCCCAGGCCGGCGCCGCCGCCCGCCTGCAGGCCGTGCGACAGTGCCGCCAGGGTCAGGGCCAGGCCCAGCCAGACGAAGCCGCCGTGCAACATGGCCAGCAGGCGGATCCTCAGGCTCTGCACCAGACCCCAGCGCACCGCCAGCCACAGCAGCAGCACCGCGGCGGGCGCTTCCACCGCGACCTGCAGCCAGCGCCAGGCCGCCGGCATGGGCCACCACAGCAACTCGGCCACCGCGCCGGCGCCGCAGAACGCCAGCACGGCGAGCATCACCCACAGCAACCAGTTCGGCCGCCAGGCATCCAGCAAGGGCAGCGCGCTGGCCGTGAAGAACGGGATCATGCGGTGCGACACGGTGGCGAAGACGGGCGCCAGGCAGCCCCACAGCGCCAGTTGGGTGGCCACGCGGGTGCCCGTGACGTGGCCACCGGCCAGTGCCAGCGCGGCGGCCCACAGCGCCAGCGCGCCGACGGTCGCGGCCACCGTGATGGCGCGGGCGTGCAGCTGGTCCGACACGGGGCTCAGCCGCAGCAGGCGCCAGAAGCGCAGCACCACGACGCTCCAACCGCCGGCCACCATGGCCACGCCCAGCCCCGCCAGCGTGGCCTGCAGATGAAAGCCCGCCAGTGCCAGCACCCAGCCGGCCAGCATGGCCAGCACCGGGTCGCGCAGGCTGCGCGCCGGCACGTCGGACAACCCCAACCAGCGCGGCCCGGCCGTGAACAGGAAGCCGACGATGAACAGCGGCATGAAACCCATGGCCATGAAGATGCCGTGCGCCAGCGGCGGCGGCACGGCCCAGGGCAGGGCCAGACCGGCATGGCGCGTGGCCAGCGCCAACGCCCACCACAAGCCGCTGGTGGCCAGCATGACGGCCGCGCTGAAGAAGCCGAGCCGGTGGGGTGCGGTCAGCAGCCGGGCCAGGCGCCAGCGGGTGTCCACCGGCGGGCGTGTCGCATTCGCGCCCTGCCCGGGGCGTGCCGGGGGTGCGGGCGGGGCGGGGTTGCTCGGGAGCGGGGTCACTGTGTCGAGTGGCCTGGCGCTGCGGCGCTACTGCACCAGCGGCGTGGCCGCCGCGTCGAGGTCCACACCGTGGACCCGGGCCTGGCCCGCCAGCAGCTGCAGGTACTGCCGCAGCGCGGTGGCGAAGGCGTGCTGGCGCAGCGACTGCGCCACCGCTGCGTGCACGGCTTCATAAGCGGGTTGCACACCCGCCTCGCGCGCCAGCACCTCGACCACGTGCAGCCCGAAGCGGCTGTGCACCAGGCGCGGCAGCACGCCGATCTCGACCTGGCCGAAGAGTTCGCGGGCGAATTCGGGCGCGCAGTCGCCGGCACTCAGCCAGCCCAGTTCTCCGCCCTGTGCACCACTGGGGCAGTTGGAGGTGGACGCCGCGACCGCCGCGAAGCGGTCGCCGCCGTCGGCGCAGCGCAGGTCCAGCAGGCAGGCCTCGGCACGCTGGCGCAGCGCGTTGACGTCGACGCCGGGGGTCACCGCGAACAGCACGTGCCGCACCTGTACGCGCTCGCCGACGGCGTAGCGCGCGGCGTTGGCGGCATGGTGGCGCCGGCAGGCTTCGTCCGACGGCTCGGGGGTCTGCACATCGCGCTCCAGCAGGGCCTCGATGGCGGTGGCGGCGGCCTCGCTGATGGCGCCGGCCACGGGCTCGGGGTCGCCGGCGTCCAGCAGCGCGGCGCCGATGGACGCCTGGCGCAGCAACTCGGTGCAGGCGCGCTGGCGCAGTTCGTCGGCGCCGAGGGTCTCATGCGGCTGCGCCAGGACGACGTCGTTGATGCTGGGCTGTGCGCTGGCGCCGGTGTCGGTGGCAAACATGGCGGACACCTGCGTTACGCCGGTCGGCTGGGCTGGTTGTGGCCGGCGGGCACGTTCAGGCGCCGCGAGCGCACGACCTGGTAGGGCCGGAACAGGTAAGCCACAGTGGCGAAACCGCTCCACACGTGCACCAGCCGACTGAAGGGGAACAGCAGGAAGATCGTCATGCCCAGCAGCATGTGCGCCTGAAAGTGCCACGCCACGCCGGCCACCAGCGCGGCGTTCGGCTGCAAGGTGGCGATGCCCTGCAGGTACTCGGCCAGCCGCAGCATGGTCTGCGGGTCGGAGACGTGGGACAGCGACGCCGGCATCGTGGCCAGGCCGATGACCAGCTGCACCCACAGGATGACGAGGATCGCCAGGTCGGTGCGGTGGCTGGTGAGGCGGATGCGCGGGTCGAAGATGCGCCGGTGCAGCAGCAGGGTCAGGCCGACGAAGCAGATGCCGCCGGCGACGCCGCCGGCCACCACCGCCAGCAGCTGTTTCTGCGACGCGGTGATGAAGGGCTCGTAGAGCCAGTGCGGCGTGAGCTGGCCGAAGAGGTGGCCGAAGAACAGGAACAGGATGCCGGCGTGGAACAGGTTGCTGCCCCAGCGCAATTGCCCGGAGCGCAGCAACTGCGACGAGTCGCTCTTCCACGTGTATTGGTCGCGGTCGAAGCGCGCCAGGCTGCCCATGAAGAAGACGGCCAGGCAGATGTACGGGTAGACGGTGAACAGGAAGTTGTGCACGGCGCTCATGCTCGGGCTCCGGGAAGGGGTGTTGGGGCGGCGGCCTGGGCAGGCGGCCTCTTGACGACCTGGATCGGTTGCGGCTGGCCCGGCCGTGCCTGGCCTTGCGTGGAACAGCCGCCGAAGGCCGGTGGCTCGGCCCAGCTCTCGTCGAGGTCGATTTCCTCGGGCAGTTTCACCGCCTGGGCCTTCTCGCCGGCCAGGTCGAGCACCGCTGCCACGACGCTGGCGTAGGGGCTGCCACGCTTGAGCAGGGCGCTGAAGATGACTTGCAGGATGTGCGAGATCTCTCTCAGGAACTCGGCTGCCTGCGCCGGCGGCTGTGTCGACGCGTATTCGAGCACCACGGTCAGGTGGTCGGGCAGTTCGGCCTCACCCAGGTAGAGGCCGGCCTGCTCGTAGGTCTTGATGAGGTCGACCATCGCCGGGCCGCGGTCGCGCGAATCGCCGTGCACATGCTCGAACAGGTGCAGCGCGGTGCCGCGCCCGCGGTCGAACAGTTCGACGTAGTTCGCCTCGGTGTCGAGTGTGTGCGCGCTGCCCAGGCGGTCGAGCAGCATGTCGAGTTCGGCCAGGCGGCCGAAGCTCAGCGCGCGTTCCGTGTGTAGCGCGTCGCGCAACTCGCCCAGATGCTCGCGCAAGGCGGCGTCGGGGTAGCTCAGCAGATGCGCCAGCACCCTCAGGGTCAGTGTCATCGTCTTCATCTCAGACTTCCGCTTTGATGGGAATGGTGCGCTTCTTGTCGCTGCCGAAGAGGCTGGTTTCGGTGACGCCCTCCGAGCAGCCGTTGCCGAAGCTGAAGCCGCAGCCGCCGCGCACGTTGAAGGCGTTCTCGGCGTATTCGCGGTGCGTGGTCGGGATCACGAAGCGGTCCTCGTAGTTGGCGATGGCCATCACGCGGTACATCTCCTCGACCTCGGCGACGCTCATGCGCACCTGTTCGATGGCGGCCGCGTTGGCCTGGCCGTCGACGTGTTTGCTGCGCTGGTAGGCGCGCATCGCCAGCAAACGTTCCAGCGCCCGCACCACCGGCGCCGTGTCGCCGGCCGTGAGCAGGTTGGCCAGGTACTTGACGGGGATGCGCAGCTGGTTGACGTCGGGGATCTCGCCGTTCGTTCCCACCTGGCCGGCGTTGGCCGCGGCGGTGATGGGCGACAGGGGCGGCACGTACCACACCATCGGCAGCGTGCGGTACTCGGGGTGCAGCGGCAGCGCCACCTTCCACTCCACCGCCATCTTGTAGACCGGGCTGTTGCGGGCGGCGTCCATCCAGTTGTCGGGGATGCCGTCGAGCCTGGCCTGCTCGATCACCTTGGGGTCGAAGGGGTCGAGGAAGATGTCGAGCTGGGCCTGGTAGAGGTCCTTGTCGCGCTCGACGCTGGCGGCTTCCTGAATGCGGTCGGCGTCGTAGAGCAGCACGCCGAGGTAGCGGATGCGGCCGACGCAGGTCTCGCTGCACACCGTGGGCTGGCCAGCCTCGATGCGCGGGTAGCAGAAGATGCACTTCTCGGCCTTGCCGCTCTTCCAGTTGTAGTAGATCTTCTTGTAGGGGCAGCCGCTGACGCACATGCGCCAGCCGCGGCACTTGTCCTGGTCGATGAGGACGATGCCGTCTTCCTCGCGCTTGTAGATGCTGCCCGACGGGCACGAAGCCACGCACGCCGGGTTCAGGCAGTGCTCGCACAGCCGCGGCAGGTACATCATGAAGGTGTTCTCGAACTGGCCGTAGATGTCCTTCTGGATGTCGTCGAAGTTCCTGTCCTTGCTGCGCTTGGCGAACTCGCCGCCCAGGATCTCTTCCCAGTTCGGGCCCCAGACGATCTTCTCCATGCGCTGCCCGGTGATCAGCGACCGCGGGCGCGCGGTGGGCGCGTGTTGCATCTCCG
>JAUXVE010000001.1 GCA_030680415.1 Rubrivivax sp. | reverse complement strand
CGCTGCGCCACACCCTGCCAACATTTCTGATGACTTGCGCTCAGCACAGTTGCCTCGCGAAATTCATCGTCGATCGGCAAGACCCCGATCGAATGGACATGTTCCGGCTCGCCGGATAGGCAGAACTCGGTACTCTTGAGCGTCGAGCTTGGCGACTCAGTGCGCGCCTGGGGAAGTCGACGCTTTTCCATAGCTTGCCACCCCGGCACGTGTGCGCTCATAAGCGCCTTGAACACCCGGCCGTGCGTCGACAGCCGCAGGTGCAGCAACTCATGCACGATCACGTAGTCCTGTAAGCGCTGATCCTGTTCAACCAGATCGCTGGCCAGGGTGACAGTGCCGGCAGAAGAACAGGACCCCCACTTCCTGCGCATCTCTTGCACGCGGATGATCTTCGGATTCACTCGAAGTCTCTTGGCCCAGCCGAGTGTTCGTCGCTTGAGCTCCTGCGCCGGAAACAGTGACGACTTCATGCCCCCGTCTCCAGCAGCACCTTCACGACCAGATCAACGACGCGGGCGCGTTCGTCCTGCGGCAGCTTCAGCAGGGGCTTGTAGAGCGCGGCGCGGAACCGTCGCTGCTCGTCCGAATTGACCGCCGCGTTGGGGAACCGCGCCAGCTGTTCCTCGGCCTCCTTGGCGAGGCCCATAGGGTCGATGCCGGCAGTCCGCAGGGCTGCGTCGTTGCGCAGGGTCCAGGCAGCCGCGAATGCGCGCGCTGACAAGCCGCTGTCCTGAGCCGACTTCAGTGCCGCGTCCTTCTCGGCGGCCAGTGCCGCCAGCAGGTCCATCGCGGCCAGTCCATCCGTCTTGCGCTCCTCCAGGTCTTTGAGGATGCGCTCAGCGCGCTCCTTCAGCGGTTGCAACAACGCCGCCTTGGCGCTGTCGTCGTCCATCTCCTCCTGCAGGCCGCGCACGAGGTTGAATACCTTGCCCTCGTCGGAGCCCTTGTCTCCGCGCAGCGATTCGAGCGTCTTCACGTCGAAGGTGACGCTCTTGGTGAAGGCGCCCAGCCCCTGCTGCGTGGCACTGGCCTCGATCAAGCGCTGCGTCTTGTGTGCCAGGTCCCCGATGAAGCCAACCTTGGGTGCGTAGGCGTTTCGCACGGCCGCATAGAGCTGGCTCAGGTGCTTGTACGTTTCGATGTACTCGCGCAGCTCGGGAGAGGGCGAGAGAATCTCCCACAGCGCCTCGATCTCCTTGTAGGCCTCGAAGAACGCCTTGCGCGCCTCGGGCTCCAGGAAGCGGCCGTACACCAGCCGTTCCAGCCGTGCGTCAGCGCTGCCGCCTTCGCCGGCATCGAGATAGTCCTTCTCGGCGCTGGCCATGCGCTGCTCGAAGTCATGCAGCAGAACATCCAGGCCTTCGATCACCCCGCCGACGTCGCTGGAGTCGAACGCCAGCGCCTTTTTCAGTTCGCGCAGCACGCCGACGAAGTCCACCACCAGGCCGATGCGCTTGGCGACGCCCTGTGCATCGATATAGGGCCGGTTCACGCGTGCGATGGACTGCAGCAACACGTGGTCGCGCATCGGCTTGTCGAGGTACAGGCAGTACAGCGGCGGCGCGTCGTAGCCGGTCAGCAGCTTGTCAGTGACGATGAGGATCTTCGGGTCTTCGGCGGGCTTCTTGAACAGCAGCCGCACGTCCTCTTCACGATCTTCCGAGAGCTGGAGCTGGGCCACGAGCGGCCGGTCGATGGCGTCCGCCGCGTTCTCCGTGTACACCGGCACCGACCACTCAGGCGGAAGGTGCTTGTCGAGTGCCTGCTTGTACTTGGCGCAGGCCTCCCGGTTCACCGCGACGACGAAGGCCTTGTAGCCCAGCGGCAGCACGTTCTCCTTGAAGTGCTCAGCGATGTACGCAGCGACCTTCTCGATCCGGTCATCGGCACACAGGAAGGTGCGCAGCCCCACCGCGCGGTCGAGCACCTTGTTCAGCTCCTCGACATCGGTCACGCCTTCGCTGCCGGCCAGCGCGAAGAACTCTTTGTCGAGCTGATCCACCGGCACGGTCATGGTGCTCGGCGCCATCACGTGCTTGATGGGCAGGGTGGTCTCGTCTGCGATCGACTCGGCGATCGAGTACTTGTCCAGGTAGCCCTGCGCGTCGTCCGGGCTGAAGATCTTGAAGGTGCCTTCGCCCTGCGCCGTGCGGGCGATCGGCGTCCCGGTGAAGCCGATCAGCGTCGCGTTGGGCAGCGCAGCTATCAGGTAGGTGCCCAGGTCCTTGGCCACCGAGCGGTGCGCCTCGTCGATGAACACGTAGACGTTGGAGGCGGTGAAGCTGTCTTTGCGGATCGCCTCGAACTTGTGGATCATGGCGATGATCAAGCCGCGAAAGCCGGCATCGAGCAGCGCCTGCAGTTCGGCCCTCGTGTTCGCACGCCTGACGGCAATGTCCTTCTGCTGCATCTCGCCCAGCAGCCGTTCGACCCAGCCGCGCAGCTGGCCCTCGAGCTCGGTGCGGTCGACCACCAGGATCACCGTCGCGTGGTCGAAGCGGGCTTTGTCTTCCAGGATCTGCCGGGCTGCTGTCAGAAGCGTGAAGGTCTTGCCCGAACCCTGGGTGTGCCAGATCAGGCCGCGCTTCTTGACCGGGTCGAGGCAGCGCTCCGTGATCGCATCGATGGCGCGCCGCTGGTGTTGCCGCAGGATGGACTTGCGCGTCTCGCCGTCCTGCACGTAGTACAAGATCCAGTGCTGAAGCGTGCGCAGGAAGTCGGTCGGCTCGAAGAACGCCTGCACCGCGAAGCGGTAGGTCTCTTCGCGGGACTGCTTCCAGCGCGCCATGTCGCGCCGGTTCGCGTTCCATGTCACGCCGTACCAGTAGTCCAGCAGGTGCGTGACGTTGAAGAGCTGCGGTGCGGCCAGCAGCTCGGGCGTCTCCAGCTCGTAGCGGCGAAGTTGCTTGATCGCGCGCTCGATGGCGTCGCCATCCTTCGGGGTCTTGTGCTCGACGATGCACACCGGCAACCCGTTCACGACGAACATCACATCGGCGCGGTTGCCCTTGGTGCGCGCGGGCGGCTTGCTCACCCACTCCCAGGTCACGTGGAAAGCGTTGTTGGCCACCGTCTCGAAGTCGATCAGCGTCACCGGGCGGTGGCGCTTCTCGGCTTCGTCGACCCACTGCCGCTCGCCACGCATCCAGGCCAGCATCTCGCGGTTGCCTTCGATGTTGGGCGGCAGCGCGTCGAGCCGCTCGACGATAGCGCGAACCATGTCGAGCGTGAGCCACGGGTTGAACTCGGCCAGCTTGGCCTCGAGCACGCCGCGGAAGAACGCGCCTGCCATGCCGCCGCGCAGGGCCTGGGCTTCCTTGTCGGTCACCGCTGTCCAGCCGATCTCCACCGCGTGGTTGACCATCGGGAACTGAACAGTGCCGGCCTCGCTGATCTTCAACGGCGACGCAATCAGCTTCGCGGCATAGGGGGGCGGCGGCCCTTCCTCCGCGCGCAACTCGGTCATTTGTCGGTCCTTCCGAGCTTCGGCGCATTGCGCGGCAGCTTCTTCTCCTCCGCCTTCAGACGCCGCTCCAGCTTCTTCAGGTCCTCCCCCGGCGGCAGCTGTTCCGGGACGATGTTGCGGTCGGTGAGCAGCTTGCGCACGTCGCGGTTGTTCTTGACATGCTCTTGCGTGATGCCCGGCTCGCCGTGCATGTCCTGCTGCTTGACTTGCGTATTGGTGATTTCGTTGGCGAAGTCCTTGGCCTTGATCGTGATCGTGGGCAGGAAGTCGGCAAGAGGCCGGCCTTCGGGCACCGCCAGCCGGTCCTTCATGTTCTGCGTGCTCAAGCCGCCGAACAGCGCCGCGTCGCCCTTGCTCAGAATGCGGCCGAAGCCCTGGCTGTCGATGCCGCGCTCGTAGAGCACGCCAGACAGTTCCTTCTGCGACAGCGTCAGCTTCTCGCGCGCCTGCAGCCGCTCCCACTCGGCGATACGGGCTTCGATGATTTCCTGCTTGCGCGTCTGCACGGCGAAGTAGGTCATCGCAAAGGCGATCGCGTCCTTCTTCGGATCGCCGTTCTGCGCGATCAGGTAGCAGGCGTAGCGCGTCAGCTCCACATCGACGACTTCGCGCTGCGCACCCTTGCCGAGGTCGATCATCTTGCTGACGTCAGCAAAATGATCGTCCACCGCCTGCCCCGCGTTGGCGCAGGCGGTGCGGGCCTTGTCGATGACGGTCTCGAAGTTGCGCCACTGCGTGTAGCCCAGCAGTTGTTGCAGCTCGCGTGCGAGCCAATACTCGACGCCGTCGCGGCTGCGCGCGCAGTCTTCGAAGCTCTTGTGCAGTTTCTGGATCAGGTCCTTCTTCACGCGGGTGCTCCTTGCGGGACGGGGGCACGGTCCAGCGCCGAAAGGTCGAGCGCGTCGACCGCGATCTCGCCGGTCATCAGCTTGTGGAGTAGGGCCTTGAAGAGATCGTCCAGGACGGCGCGCTTGAGTTGGTGAAGATCGATCTTGCGGTCGATTGCGTCGAGGATGGCCACAATTTCGCGCTGCTCTTCCAGCGTCGGAGGCAGCGGCAGCGGAAGCGAATCGATGGTGCCTGTATTTAGGTTGTACTTGCCGTCTGCGGCCGGCGTTGCTCGGCCGGCAACCAAAGAGGTGCCGCGCTCCGACCCGTAGAAGTAGGCGACGTAGCGGGAATCGATTCCCGGCTTGAGCCGCGCGCGGATGAGGTAAGAAGCGAAGAGTGCCTTCTGCGGTTCGCCGTCATAGACAGCGCAGGACCCGAGCCGTTCCAACACGCCGTTGGTGCGGATGAACAGAAGATCGCCGCTTTCGAGCATGTATTTTTCCGCGTCCTCTTCGGACAGATCGCAGTACTTGAGGTCGCATGCGTTCACACGTCCAGGTTCGACATTCGGAATCCTTAGAACCGGAAATCGCCGGGGTTCGAGCGTGCAGTGAATGGATGTGCCGTATTGCAGCCACTCGCGGATCTCGCTGAACGTGGTGACGCGCCAGCTTTCTGGAATGGTGCCGAAGTCGGTCTCCTTCTGCGGCTCCCCGCGCAGGCCGCGCGTGAAGAGCTCGCGCATGGACACTTGCTTCAGCGCTTGAGCAGCCCCGGTGGACGTCTCGCAGGCAGCTATCAGGTCGTGGACTCGCCAGAGGAGTGCAGCGATCGTCTGCTGTGCATCGAGGTCGTAGGAAGGCAGTTGGAAGGCTGCAATGTGACTCCAGGATGTCCGGGGGTGATGGGCGCCGGTAACGCCTGCCATTGCGTGCGCGATGAAGTCCGGCGCGTGAGCGACGCACGCCAGGAAGCGGGGAGAGACCCCGGGCTTTGCGCGCAGCACGAGAAGTTCGGTGGTGCACAAGCCGCCTGAATCGGCGAGCACGGCCTTGTCGAGGTAGGGGCGGAGCTTTCCGTAGAGCACATCGTTGCGCTGGAACGTGAACTTGTGACTCTGCATGTCAGATGCCCTGCCAACACTAGCCCAGCGCATCCGCCCGGACGGAACGTGTTCAAGGCCCACGTACCGGGCTTCGGGCAAATCTGCGGGATGACGTTGCACCGCGATGAGCTCGCAAAGCGCGTCTAGGGAAACTCGATCCGTGTCGGAGACGTTCATGCCAGCCCCCCAAGCTTGGCGAGCGCGCCGCGTAGATCGTCCTCAAGGACCTTCTCGGCATTGAGCAGTCCTTGGAACTGCCGGATCAGTGCACCAAGAGTCGCCGACTCTTCACCAGCCAAACTTGCGACCCATCGGCTAGGACTCAGGTTGTAGTCCGCCTCTTCGGCCTGGGCGGCGGAAATCACCGCCAGCTCCCCTTCGACGGGTTCGCCGCGTAGGTACATTGCTGCCAGGCGGCGAATATCCTCCTCGCGGAGGTAGTTCTTCGGCCGCCCCTTGCTGAACCGCTTGCTCGCGTTGAGCAGCACGATCCTGCCCCGCCGCATCGCCGGCTTGTGCTTGTTCAACACGACGATGACGCCGGCCGCGGTGGTGTTGTAGAAAAGGTTTTCGGGCAGCAAGATCACGCCGTCGATCAAATCCCGGTCGACGAACCACTTGCGGACGTTGCGCTCCTTGTCTTCGTTCTTCGAGCCCGAGCCGCGCGTCACGGCGCCAGTATCGAGTACGACGGCCGCGCGGCCGTGATCGCTCATGCAGGCCAGCGTGTGCTGCAGCCAGGCCCAGTCGCCCTTGCCGCTGGTGATGCCGCCGGTGGTGCGGAAGCGGTCGAACGGGTCGCCCGCGAAGATGTCGGGAGCGAAGGGCTGGTTCCACATCGGATTGGCGACGACGATGTCGTGCTGCCGGATCGTGCCCTCGGCGGTGCGGAACTTGGGGTTGATCATCGTGTCGCCGCGCGCCAGCTCCACGTCCATGTCGTGGATGATCGCGTTCATCTGGCCCACGGCGTAGCTCTCGGCCTGCAGCTCCTGGCCCGAAAGCTTGAGCGGCACCTTGGCCGTGGGGTCGAGCTCGCGCGCGACGAGCTGCAGCTTGACCAGCAGGCCCGCCGAGCCGCAGGCGTAGTCGTGGCAGGTTTCGCCCGGGCGCGGCCGCATCAGGTGCGCGATCAGGAAGCCGACTTCGGTTGGGGTGAAGAACTCGCCCGCGCTCTGGCCCGAGCCCTCGGCGAACTTGCGCAGCAGGTACTCGTAGGCGCGGCCCAGGAAATCGGGCTGCACGTCGGCCAGGCCCAGGCGGTAGCGCGGATCGGAGAAGGTCTCGACCACGCCGCGCAGCTTGGCCGGGTTGATGTCGCGCTCGCCGTTGCGTTCGGCGGCGAAGTCTTCGATGTCGATGACGCCGGCGAGCGTGGGGTTCTGCTTCACGACGGCACGGACCGCCTTGGTCAGGTGCTCGCCCAGATCCTTCGGCGCGGTACTGCGGCCCTTGTCGTCCAGGGGCCACTCGTAGCGCTCGCGCCCGCTGATCACGGCCCAGCGCGCCTCGCGCGGCAGGTAGAAGCGCATCAGCGAGTGGTCGGACTCGGCGATTTCCAGCGCAGTGGCGCGGTCACCGTATTCCTCTGCCAGCCGCGCGATCTCGTCGTCGAAGACGTCGGACAGGCGCTTGAGGAAAAGCAGCGGCAGCAGGAAGTCCTTGAACTTGGCGGCGTCCTTCTCGCCGCGAATCGAACAGGCCGCGTCCCACAGCATCTGCTCCATGGGCTTGGTGGAGGGCGCCGGGGCTGCACCCCGGGTGGCGCGCCGACGAGTCACCTGCGCGGCCGCGTCAGCGGCCTCTGGGGCGGCGGCGTCCGTGCCGTCCACGCCGGCCTCAGCCGCCAGGGCGAGGATGGCCTCCTGTGCGGCGCGCTGCGGCCGGTTGCCGCCCCCCTCCCAACGGTTTACCGTGGCGAAGGAGACGCCCAGGCGCTCAGCGAGTTGCTCCTGGGTGAGGTTCAGGGCTGCACGTACCGAGCGCAGGATGGCGGGGAAGTTGGGCTGTGATGTCATGTCTGCTATGTTTGCTATATCGCACGCATTTGTCAAACCGAGGCGCCAGAGACCAATGGAGGCCAACTTGCGCCAGCAGCGGCGCCGGCCTGGCCGGTGATGCTGAGTCACCGCCGTACGATCGGCCCATGACCACGCTTCGAAGCCTCTGCCTCCGAGCAGCCTTGATCGCAAACCCGGATGAAATGTCGCTGGCTACCGCGGGAATCGCGGCCGAGCATGTCGGTGCCGATCAGTTGTTTGACGACGTTCCTCGCGCAGTTCGTGCTAGCCCCACCCTGGTGCCCGCTTCAAAGCTGACCCAACGATCGGTCCAGACGAGGGAGGGTAGGGCGGCGCTCATCCATGCCCTCGCTCACATCGAGCTGAATGCCGTCGATCTGGCCCTCGACATCGTGTGGCGCTTCGCCGGCATGCCTGACGACTTCTACCGACAGTGGGTGAACGTCGCCAAGGAGGAGGCCCACCACTTCACTCTCCTCAGGGATCACCTGAGAGGGATGGGCTACGAGTACGGCGATTTCCCAGCCCACGACGCGCTGTGGGAAATGGCCGAGAAGACCAAGGGTGATGTGCTTACCAGGGTCGCGCTGGTGCCGCGCACATTGGAGACGCGTGGCCTTGATGCCTCACCACCCATCAAGGCAAAGCTTGTCAAGGCGGGCGACCTACGCGCGGGCGAGATCCTCGACATCATCCTGCGCGACGAGATTGGGCACGTCGCCTTGGGAAACCACTGGTATCGGTGGCTGTGCACCGCACGAGGACTTGAGCCCGTGGCGACGTACGCCGAGTTGGCTACCCAGTACGGGGCGCCAAAGCCGAGAGGGCCGTTCAACCTGAGCGCACGTCGTGAAGCCGGCTTCACCGAGGAAGAGTTGCGGGCTCTGGAGTCTTAGCCTGCTGGCGGGAACTGGCGCCAAAGGCTGGAGCCTGAATGATCTTCCTCATAAACCCTTTTGATGGCGTTGAACTCGATATGCGCCACCGCGTGCAGCAGTGCCGCCCGGCCGTGCGTCGTGAACGGCGAGCGGCGCGGCAACGCCGAGGCGGGCACGAGCCGCGGCCGCGGCGGGCGGCCGGGCAGCGGGGCGTTCGCCAGCAGCGTGGCCTGGGTGTCCAGCGTGAGGTCGGCCGCCGCCTGCAGCGCGTGTGCCGCCGCTGCCTTGGCCACCGGGTCCGCCAGCAACAAGGCCTTCAACGCACCGCTACGAAGCTCCATCCCTAGAATTATCGACTTTGCGCGCACGGGGAGCGGCCATGGCGATCTATCAAATCGGCGACGACGCGCCCCGCATCGCCGCCACGGCCTGGGTGGCCGACAGCGCGCAGGTCATCGGCCGCGTCAGCCTGGCCGAAGGCGCCAGCGTCTGGTACGGCGCCGTGCTGCGCGGCGACAACGACAGCATCCAGGTGGGTGCGCGCAGCAATGTGCAGGACGGCAGCGTGCTGCACACCGACAACGGCTTCCCGCTCACGCTGGGCGAGGACGTGACCGTGGGCCACCTGGTCATGCTGCACGGCTGCACGGTGGGAGACGGCTCACTGATCGGCATCCAGGCGGTGGTGCTCAATGGCGCGAAGATCGGCCGCAATTGCCTCGTCGCCGCTGGCGCCGTGGTCACCGAAGGCAAGGAGTTCGCCGACGGCTCGCTGATCATCGGCGCCCCGGCCAAGGCCGTGCGCCAGGTCACGCCCGAGCAGATCGAGCGCCTGCGCCTGGGCGCGCTGCATTACGTCGCGAACGCCGAACGCCACCGGCGCAGCGTGAAACGGATCGCCTGATGTCGGAATTGACCCCTTTCATCTTCGACGGCCTGCCGGTGCGCGGCATGCTGGTACGCCTGACCGACGCCTGGCAGGAGGTGCTGCGCCGCCGCCAGGCGGTGGGCGCCTTCGCACCCGAGGTGCAGGTGCTGCTGGGCGAGCTGACCGCCGCCGCGGTGCTGATGCAGGCCAACATCAAATTCAATGGTGCGCTGGTGATTCAGGTCTTCGGCGACGGGCCGGTGAAGCTGGCCGTGGCCGAGGTGCAGCCCGACCTGGCCTTGCGCGCCACCGCCAAGGTGGTGGGCGAGGTGCCGGCCGGCGCCGGGCTGGAGGCGCTGCTCAACGTGCACGGCCAGGGCCGTTGCGCGATCACGCTCGACCCCAAGGACAAGCTCCCCGGCCAGCAGTCCTACCAGGGCGTGGTGCCGCTGCACGGCGACCATCGCGAACCGCTGCAGCAGGTGTCGCAGGTGCTGGAGCACTACATGCTGCAGTCCGAGCAGCTCGACACCCGGCTGGTGCTGGCGTCGAACGAGCATATCGCCGCCGGGCTGCTGATCCAGCGCCTGCCCATCGCCGGGTCCGGCAACCGCGCCGGCCGCCGCCACGAAGACGACATCGGCCTGTCCGAAGCCTACAAGCGCATCGCCATGCTGGCTGCCACGCTGACGCGTGACGAACTGCTGACGCTGCCCGGCGAACAGATGCTGCACCGCCTGTTCTGGGATGAGAAGGTCACCGTCTTCGCGCCGCGCGTGCCGCGCTTCGCCTGCAGTTGCTCCAGCGAACGCGTGCGCGGCATGTTGCGCACGCTGGGCCGCGAAGAGAGCGAAGGTCTGATCGCCGAGCGCGGCCTGGTCGAGGTGGGTTGCGACTTCTGCGGCGCGTTGTACCGCTACGACGCCGTCGACGTGGGCGCGATGTTCACGCCGCAACTGGACCACCCGCCTGCCAGCGGGGCGGTGCAGTGATGGGTTACGCGCTGCTCAAGGCCGTGCATGTACTGGCCGTCGTGCTGTGGGTGGGCGGCATGGCCTTCACGCACTTCTTCCTGCGCCCGGCGCTGGCGACGCTGGAGCCGCCGCAGCGCTTGCGCCTGATGCACGCCGTGCTGGGCCGCTTCTTTGCCGCGGTGCTGGTGGCGGCGGCGCTGGTGCTGGGCAGCGGCCTGTGGATGGTGGGCCGCGTGGCAAGGCAGGCGGTGCAGGGCGGCGGTTCGTTCGCCTGGCCCCTGGACTGGGTGCTGATGACTGCTCTGGGGCTGTTGATGATGGCCATCTTCGGCCACATCCGCCTTGTGCTCTACCGGCGCTTCGTTGCTGCCGTGGCCGGGCAGGACGGGCCGGCGGGCGCGGCCGCGCTGGCGCAGATCAGGCGCTGGGTGGGTGTCAACCTGGCCCTGGGCGTGGTCGTGATCGCGGTGGCGCTGCTCGTCTGAGGTTTAGCGACGGCGCAGGGCGCGTTCGTATTCGGGCACGCCGCAGCAATCGCAGTACCAGGCGGCGGTCGTGGCCGGGTTTGCGACCAGGCGCGTGAACCGACCCAGGCCCGCTGCGGCCGGCGGTCGCAGCAGTGGTGCCACGGCGTTCACCGCCTGCTGCAGGCGTGCCGGCCCGGCACCGCCGATCACGGCCCAGGGCAGGCGGTGGGCCACCAGCAGCTCGCGCAGCAGCGCGTCGACCGGCTCGCGCACATGCTCGCCGTCGCGCTGTTGGCCGTCGGCCACCCAGGGCAGGTCCAGCGCCGTCAGCAGCGTCAGCGCGACGCTGCCGTGCAGTGCCAGCGCCAGCTCGTCGAGCGAGCGGTCGTTGAAGATCAGGCGGCTGTAAACCGCGGTGAGCAGTGCCGTCGTGTCGCACACCACCACGTCGTGTACGGCTGCTGCGGCTTCGATGCGTTCGTGCTGCGCACGCAGGATCGCGGCCTGTTCGTGCGCCAGCGGCGTGCGGCCGCTGCGGTCGCACCACTCGCGCAACAGCTCGGGCACCCAGGCCACACGCAGGCCGGTGTCGTGCGCCAGCCGCGGCGCCAGTTGTGCGGCCAAGGTCGTCTTGCCGGTGCTCTCGGCGCCGACGATGGCCACGCGCAAGGCGTCAGCCATGCGCGCTTCTCATGTTCGGCAGCGCGTCAGCCATGCGCGAGCCTGCGCCAGGCGCGCCAGCCGACGAACGCCAGCACGGTGAACAGCGCATACAGCAGCACCGTCAACCACAGCCCCTTGGTGGCGAACAGCGCCACGCTGACGACATTCACGCCCACCCACACCGGCCAGTTGTCGACGAACTTGCGGCCGAGCAGGATCTGCCCCGTGACACTGGCCACCGTGGGCAGGGCGTCGAACCAGGGCACGTCGCTGTCGGTCGTGTGCTGCAGCAGCAGGGCCAGCAGCGGCCAGGCGGCCAGCGTGGCGGCGGCGGCGAGCCAGCGCCGCCGTGCCGAGAGATGGCGCACGACCAGCGGCGCGCCGCCTTCGCCGGTGCCGCGCAGCCATTGCCACCAGCCCCAGAAGGCAACGCCGACGAAGAAGATCTGCAACGACGCCTCGCCGTAGAGCCGGCTGTCGGCGAACAGCAGCGCGTACAGCAGCGAGCTGGCGATGGCCAGCGGCCAGGCCACCGGGTTGACGCGCATGTTGGCCGCCACCATGGCCAGCGCCAGCACGAAGGCGACGCCTTCGAGCCAGGTGACCGGGCTGCCCCAGGCCGTGAAGGCCGGCGCCAGCAGCGGGCGCGCAGCTTGCAGCAGGGCGTCGAGCACCGCGCTACTTGCGCGTGCTGACCTGGACGAGGATCTCGTCGGGCCGCACCATGCCGAGTTCCCAGCGCGCCTTCTCCTCGACCATCTCCAGGCCTTCCTTGAGGTCGCTCACCTCGGCCGCCACACGCGCATTGCGCTGCCGTGCCGCGTCGTTCGCCGCATGCTGTTCGTCGAGCTGCTTGCGCAGGCTCATGACGTAAGGCAGGTTGCCCTTGCCGAACCAGAGGTCGGCATGCACCACCGCCAGCAGCGCGGCGATGATCCACGTGGCCCAGCGCATCAGGCCTCGTGCCGGAGCCGCGAGCGCAGCGAAAGGGGAGGCCGCCGCATCGTCACTTCAGGTTGTAGAAGGCCGCGCGGCCCGGGTAGCTGGCGACGTCGCCCAGGTCTTCCTCGATGCGCAGCAACTGGTTGTACTTGGCGATGCGGTCGCTGCGGCTCATCGAGCCGGTCTTGATCTGGCCGGCGTTGGTACCGACCGCGATGTCGGCGATGGTGCTGTCCTCGGTCTCGCCGCTGCGGTGGCTGATGACGTTGGTCCAGCCGGCGCGCTTGGCCATCTCTATTGCCGCGAAGGTCTCGGTGAGGGTGCCGATCTGGTTGATCTTGATGAGGATCGAGTTCGCCACGCCCTCGCGGATGCCGCGCTCCAGGATCTTGGTGTTGGTGACGAAGAGGTCGTCGCCCACCAGCTGCACCTGCTTGCCCAGGCGGTCGGCGAGGATCTTCCAGCCGTCCCAGTCGCCTTCGTGCATGCCGTCTTCGATGCTGATGATGGGGTACTTGTCGACCCAGGTGGCGAGGATGTCGGCCCACTCGGCGGCGTCGAGCACCAGGCCTTCGCTTCCGAGATGGTACTTGTCGCCCTTGTAGAACTCGCTGGCGGCGCAGTCCAGGCCGATCGCGATCTGCTCGCCGGCGGTGTAGCCCGCCTTGTCGATGGCCTCGAGGATGAGCTGAATCGCCGCCTCGTGGCTGGCCACGCTGGGCGCGAAGCCGCCTTCGTCGCCCACCGAGGTGCTCATGCCGCGGCTGTCGATGATCTTCTTCAGCGCGTGGAAGACCTCGGCACCATAGCGCACCGCCTCGCGGAAGGTGGGTGCGCCCACCGGGATGATCATGAACTCCTGCAGGTCGAGGTTGTTGTTGGCGTGCGCGCCGCCGTTGATGACGTTCATCATCGGCACCGGCAGTTGCATGCGGCCCATGCCGCCGAAGTAGCGGTACAGCGGCAGACCGCTTTCTTCCGCCGCCGCACGCGCCACGGCCATGCTCACGGCGAGCGTGGCGTTGGCGCCGAGGCGACTCTTGTTGTCGCTGCCGTCGAGGTCGATCAGCGTCTTGTCCAGGAAGGCCTGCTCGCTGGCGTCCAGGCCCAGCACCGCTTCGCTGATCTCGGTGTTGATGTGCTCCACCGCGCGCAGCACGCCCTTGCCGCCGTACCGCGACGCGTCGCCGTCGCGCAGCTCGATGGCCTCGCGGCTGCCGGTGGAAGCGCCGCTGGGCACCGCGGCACGGCCCATGGTGCCGCTTTCCAGCAGCACGTCGCACTCGACGGTGGGGTTGCCGCGGCTGTCGAGAATTTCGCGGCCGACGATGTCGACGATGGCACTCATGGATTCCCTTGGTTGTGGTGCGGCGGCTCAGACCGGGGCGGGTACGCCCTCGACCAGAACCATGTTGAAGTATTCGGTGGCACCGGCGCGCCTGGCCCGCACCTGGCGGTAGGTCTCGCCGTCGTAGAAGGCCTTGGCCTCCTCGTAGCTCGGAAAACGCAGCACGGCCACGCGGTGCGGCTGCCAGTCGCCTTCGAGCGTCTCGCTGCGGCCGCCGCGCACCAGGTATTCGCCGCCGGCGGCTTTCACGGCCGCCGGCGCGGCAGCCATGTACTCGCGGTAGCGCTCGGCGTCGCTGATGTTCATCTCGACGATCAGGTAGGCAACGGGCATGGCGTGCTCGGCAACGGTCAGCAGTTGAAGGTGTTTTCCAGCAGCGGCTGCGCCTTGACGACGCGGTCGAGCGCCAGCAGCTGCTCGAGCAGCGCGCGCATGTGCTTCAGCGGCACGGCGTTGGGGCCGTCGCTCATCGCCTTGGCCGGATCGGGATGCGTTTCCATGAACACGCCGGCCACGCCGACGGCGATGGCCGCGCGTGCCAGCACCGGCACGAACTCGCGCTGACCGCCGCTGCTGGTGCCCTGGCCACCGGGCAGCTGCACGCTGTGCGTGGCGTCGAAGACCACCGGCGCGCCGGTCTCGCGCATGATGGCCAGGCTGCGCATGTCGGAAACGAGGTTGTTGTAGCCGAAGCTCACGCCGCGTTCGCAGGCCAGGAAGACGTCGTCGGGCAGGCCCTTCTCGCGTGCCGCGCCGCGGGCCTTGTCGATGACGTTCTTCATGTCGTGCGGCGCCAGAAACTGGCCCTTCTTGATGTTCACCGGCTTGCCGCTTTGCGCCACGGCGCGGATGAAGTCGGTCTGCCGGCACAGGAAGGCCGGCGTCTGCAGCACGTCGACGACGGCGGCCACCGCGGCCACCTCGGCTTGGCCGTGCACGTCGGTCAGGACGGGCACGCCGAGTTCACGCCTGACCTTGGCCAGGATCTCGAGCCCGCGCTCCATGCCGGGGCCGCGGAAGGTGTTGCCGCTGCTGCGGTTGGCCTTGTCGTAGCTGCTCTTGAAGATGAAAGGGATGCCCAGCGCCGTGGTCATCTCCTTCAAGTGCCCGGCGACGTCCATCTGAAGCTGTTCGCTTTCGACGACGCAGGGGCCCGCGATCAGAAAGAAGGGCCGGTCCAGCCCGGCTTCGAATCCGCACAGCTTCATCGGCGTTGTTCTCAAAGCGCGCCGAGCACGGCGCTCGGCACTTCGGTGACGGTCTGGCGCAGGCGCTGGTGCTCGAGCGCGGCCTTGACATAACTCGAGAACAGCGGGTGCCCGCCCCAGGGCGTGCTCTTGAATTCGGGGTGGAACTGCACGCCCATGAACCAGGGGTGCTGTGCCGTCGGCAGCTCGACGATCTCGGTCAGCTTCTCGCTCTGCGTCAGCGCGCTGATCACCAGACCCGCCTGCTGCAGGCGGTCGAGGTAGTGCACGTTGGCCTCGTAGCGGTGGCGGTGGCGTTCGGTGACCACCGGGCCGTAGATCTGGTGCGCCAGCGTGCCCGGCTTGACGTCGGAACTCTGCGCGCCCAGGCGCATCGTGCCGCCCATGTCCGAACTGGCGTTGCGCTTGTGGATCGCGCCGTTGCGGTCCTGCCATTCCTCGATGAGCGCGATCACCGGGTGCGCGCTGTCGGGGTCGAACTCGGTGCTGTTGGCACCTTCGAGGCCCGCGACGTGGCGCGCGTACTCGATGGTCGCCACCTGCATGCCCAGACAGATGCCCAGGTAGGGGATGCCGTGTTCGCGCGCGTACTGCGCGGCGACGATCTTGCCTTCGATGCCGCGCTTGCCGAAGCCGCCGGGCACCAGGATGGCGTCGAAGCGCGACAGTTGCCCGGCGCTGGCCGGCGTCAGCGTTTCGGCGTCGACGTAGTCGATCTCGACCTTGGCGTGGTTGTGGATGCCGGCGTGGCGCAGCGCCTCGTTGAGCGACTTGTAGCTGTCCGACAGGTCGGTGTACTTGCCGCACATGCCGATACGCACCGTCGTCTGCGGGTGTTCGACCTCGTGCACGAGCTTGTCCCAGCGCTTCAAGTCGGCCGGCCGGGTGAGCAACTGCAGCTTCATGCAGATCAGCTCGTCCAGGCCCTGCTCGTGCAGCAGGCGCGGCACCTTGTAGATGGTGTCGACGTCCCACATGCTGATCACGCCATGCGGCAGCACGTTGGTGAAGAGGCTGATCTTGTCGCGCTCGTCGTCAGGCACCGGGCGGTCGGCGCGGCACAGCAGCACGTCGGGCTGGATGCCGATCTCGCGCAGCTTCTGCACCGTGTGCTGCGTCGGCTTGGTCTTCAGCTCGCCGGCGGCGGCGATCCAGGGCACGTAGGTCAGGTGCACGAAGGCGCTGTTGGTGGGTCCCAGCCGCAGGCTCATCTGGCGCACGGCTTCCAGGAAGGGCAGACTCTCGATGTCGCCCACCGTGCCGCCGATCTCGACGATGGCCACGTCGACATCCACCGCACCGCGCTTGACGAATTCCTGGATCTCGTTGGTGACGTGCGGGATCACCTGCACCGTCTTGCCGAGGTAGTCGCCGCGGCGCTCCTTTTCCAGCACGCTCTTGTAGATCTGGCCGGCGGTGAAGTTGTTCGCCCGCTTCATCTTGGTGGTGATGAAGCGTTCGTAGTGGCCGAGGTCGAGGTCGGTGTCGGCGCCGTCGTCGGTGACGAAGACCTCGCCGTGCTGGAACGGGCTCATGGTGCCCGGATCGACGTTGAGGTAGGGATCCAGCTTGATGAGGGTGACCTTGAGGCCGCGCGATTCGAGGATCGCTGCCAGGGAGGCCGCCGCGATGCCCTTGCCGAGGGAGGACACCACACCGCCGGTGACGAAGACGAACTTGGTCATTGCGTGCAGCACCCGTTGCTGACGAGTGCCGTGGTGGAAATCGCAAGTATATCGGTGGGGGTGTGGTGCAGCTGCCGGAGCGGGCCTTGCGCGGCGCGGCCCGCCGTCCTGGCGGCAAGCCCATGCGCTACCATCGCCGCTGCTTGCACCAGGTGCCTGCCGTCCGGATCGAGGACGGCGGGTTCAACGGGAAGCCGGTGAGTGGCGGTGAGGAACTGCTGCGATTCCGGCGCTGCCCCCGCAACGGTCAGCGAGGAGCGAACCGCACGACAGCCACTGGGCCCCCAAAGGCCCGGGAAGGCGCGGCCCGCCCCCGGTGGGTCTTCACCGACACACCGGCACTCGCGAGCCCGGATACCGGCCTTGTGCAATGGGAGCCGGCGTTGCGGTGGGCGATGCATGTGCGGCGGCGTGGCCTCTGGGCCGCGGCGCGGCGCCTGCGTCTTTCCAGCCAACGGCCGGCGTTTGCAGCGCTGGTCCGCACGGGGCGTGCGGCTGGGGGTTTTCAATGTTCCGTTCCCGTACTCGCCGCGTCCGCGTCGCGGCTTTCCTGCTTTCGATTTCATGGTCTGGGCTTGCCGCCGCACAGGGCACAGCCGCCGTCGTCGTCACCGGCACGCGCGAGCCGCTGGCACCCGAGCGGCTGGTGGCCGACGTCGTGGTGATAGACGCCGACACCATCGGCCGCAGCACCGCCGACTCGCTGGCCGACCTGCTGCGCCGCGAAGCGGGCGTGCAGCTCTCGCGCAGCGGCGGCCCCGGCCAAAGCACCGGTCTGCTGCTGCGCGGCACGGCGTCGCGGCAAACGGTGGTACTGGTCGACGGCGTGCGCGTCGGCTCGGCGACGCTGGGTTACGCGGCCCTGGAGGCGCTGGGGCTGGCCGACGTCGAGCGCATCGAGGTGCTGCGCGGCCCCGGCTCCAGCCTGTACGGCGCCGATGCCGTGGGCGGTGTCGTCAACCTCATCACACGCAGCGGCGCCCCCGGGTTGCATCTCGCCGCTCGCCTGGCTGCGGGTAGCTACGGCAGCCGCGAAGCCTCGGCCGCCCTGCGTGGCGGCGCCGGGGCCTGGGACGTCGCCGCCACGCTGGCGCGTGAACGCAGCGACGGTGTCTCGGCAGTGCGCCCGGGCGACCAATTCGGCAACCACAACCCCGACCGAGACGGTCACGCGCGCGACGCAGCACAGCTGCGCCTGAGCTTCAAACCGGCGACCGGGCAGCGCATCGGTCTGACGGTGCTGCGCACCGCGCTCGACACGCAGTACGACGGTGCCGAATACGCACCGCCGACCTACGCGCCGAACGCCGCGCCCGACTTCCGCACCCGGCTCGACACCAGCGTCACGGCCCTGGACTGGCGCGGCACGCTGGCCGCCGGGCTGCAAGGCAGCGCGCGCGCCTCGCGCAGCGTCGACGACGCGCGCAACGGCGGCACCTTGATCGACCGCTACCGCACCACGCGGCAGCAGCTCGGCGCCCAGCTGGCCTGGCAGACCGGCGCGCCGGGGCAGCTCGTGGCTGCGCTGGAACGTAACGAGGACCGCGCCACGTCCACCAGCTACACGACCGAAGCGCGGCGCCGCAACACCGCGGCCGTGCTGGAGCTCACCGGCACGGCCGGGGCGTGGGCCTGGCAGGGTGACCTGCGGCGCGACGACAACTCCGACTTCGGTGCCGTCACCACCAGCCGCCTGGGCGGCGCCTACACGCTGCTGCCCGGCCTGCGCCTGCGCGTGCTGGCCGGCAACAGCTTTGCGGCGCCGAGCTTCAACGATCTCTACTTCCCCGGCTATGGCGTGGCAGGGCTGCAGCCCGAGCGCGGCCAGAGCATCGAGTTCGGCCTGGACTGGCGCGGCGCCGGCAGCGAAGCGTCGGTCACCGTCTACCGCAACCGCGTGCGTGATCTCATCGGCTTTGAGGCCGACCGCAGCCGCTGCCCGCCGGACCCGGCTTACGACTTCGGCTGCGCGGCCAACGTCAAGCGGGCGCGGCTGCAAGGCGCCACGCTGGCGGCGGCGCGGCGCATGGGCGCGCTGGCGCTGCGCGCCCAGCTCGACTTCCTGGAGGCCAGGGACCAGGACAGCGGCGCACGGCTGCCGCGCCGCGCCGCGCACCAGGCCAGCCTGGGCGCGGACTGGACGGCCGGTGACTGGACGCTTGGCGCCAGTGTGCTGAACCTGGGCGCGCGGCCCGACGGCGGCAAGGTGCTGGCCGCCGAGACGACGCTGGACCTGAGCGCGGTCTGGCGTCTGGCGCCGGCCTGGGCGCTGCAGGCCAAGCTGCTCAACGCCGCCGACCGCGACCTCGAACCCGCACGTGACTACCAGGGCCTGGGCCGCCAGGGCTGGTTGGTGTTGCGCTACGAGACGAAGTGAGTGCGGGCCGAAGCATGAGACCCTGGCTGGCGAAGATGCTCCTCCTGCTCGCCGCCGGCGTGCATGGCACGGCGGGTGCGGCTGCGGCAGCGATGCAGGTCACCGACGACCGCGGCCGCACGCTGACGCTGCCGCGGCCGCCGCAACGCATCGTCTCGCTGCTGCCGTCGCTGACGGAGACGGTGTGCGAGTTGCAGGCCTGTGGCCGGCTGGTCGGCACCGACCGCTTTTCCAACTGGCCCGAAGCGGCGCGCGCGCTGCCCAAGCTCGGCGGGCTGGAGGACTCGCAGATCGAACGTATCGCCGCGCTCAGGCCCGACCTCGTGTTGACGGCGATGTCGGCGCGGGCGATCGAGCGCCTGGAAGCGCTGGGCCTGCCGGTGCTGGCGCTGGAGCCGCGCGACTGGGCCGAAACGCAGCGTGTCATCACCCGCGTGGCGCAGGCCCTGGGCGAGCCCGCGGCGGGGCCGGCGCTGGTGGCGCGCATCGACGCGCGCGTGGCTGCCGCGGCGGCCCGCGTGCCGCCGGC
>JAUXVE010000081.1 GCA_030680415.1 Rubrivivax sp. | reverse complement strand
CCTTGTCTGCCAGGAGCTGTTGAACCGCTTCTATCGACACGTCCTGCTTTAAGGTCCGCTTGATCTCGTTCTGTGCATCCATCCACGACGATAGAAGATGGCATTGAAAATGTCCAGCGGTTTCTTGAGGTAAAGGGCAGCGCTAGTCGGCGAACAGCAGCGCCGGCGCTTCCAGTGTGGCGCGCATCGCTTGCACGAAGCGCGCCGCGTCGATGCCGTCGACGACGCGGTGGTCGAACGACGACGACAGGTTCATCGTCTGGCGCAGCACGACGGCGCCAGCGCGCGCCATCGGCCGCTCGACGATGCGGTTGACGCCGACGATCGCCACTTCGGGGCGGTTGATGATCGGCGTCGAGACGATGCCGCCCAGGGCGCCCAGGCTGCTGATCGTGATCGTCGAGCGGCTCAGTTCGTCGCGCGTGGCGCGGCCCGTGCGCGCGGCCTCGGCCAAGCGCGCCATCTCGGCGGCCAGCGCCCACACGCTGCAGGCCTCGGCGTGGCGCACCACAGGCACCATCAGGCCGTGCCGGGTGTCGGTGGCAACGCCGAGGTGCACGGCGCCATGGCGGGTGACGATGCCGGCCTCGTCGTCGAAGCGGGCGTTGACCTGCGGGAACTCGCGCACCGCCAGCACCAGCGCGCGCATCAGCAGCGGCAGCAGGGTCAGGCGTCCGCGCTCGGCGCCCCATTTCGCGTTCAGCGCCGCGCGCAGGCCTTCGAGTTCGGTGACGTCGATTTCCTCGACATAGCTGAAGTGCGGGATGCGGCGCTTGGACTCCTGCATCTGCAGCGCGATGCGCCGGCGCAGGCCGATGACCGGCAAGGCTTGCTCGTCGTTGCGTTCCTGCTTGCGTTCGACGGCGGCTGCAGCGCCCGGCGCCCGCGCGCCATGAACTGCGACGTAGGCATCCAGATCGGCCTGCATGACACGGCCGGCGGTGCCGCTGGCGGGCACGTCCTTGAGGTCGACGCCGAGTTCCCAGGCACGCCGGCGCAGCGCCGGCGAGGCGATCGGGCGGCCTGCCGGCACGAGCGTGGGGAATCGAGCGGGGTTGGGCGGCGCGGCCGCGGGCGGCTGGGGCGCCGCGATGCGCTGCGCCGTGGCCGCGTTCGCCGCGGCAACCGGGCCGTGCAAGGGTGCGACCGCAGGAACTGGCGCGGACACCGCGGCCGGCACATCGCCCTCGCCCGCCGCCTCGATGCGGATCAGTTCGGCGCCGACGGCCAGCATCTGCCCCACCTCACCGCCCAGCGCCAGCACGCGGCCGGCCACGGGTGACGGGATCTCGACGCTGGCCTTGTCGGTCATCACGTCGGCCAGCGCCTGGTCCTCGGCCACCGTGTCGCCGGCCTTGACGTGCCAGGCCACGAGTTCGACCTCGGCAATGCCTTCGCCGACATCGGGCACCTTGATGACGCGGATGCCGGTCATGTCAAGACTCCATCGCGCGGCGCAGCGCCGCCGCCACGCGCGCCGGGCTGGGGAAATAGGCCCATTCCAGCGCATGCGGGTACGGCGTGTCCCAGCCGGTGACGCGCTCGATGGGCGCCTCGAGGTGGTAGAAACAATGCTCCTGCACCAGGGCCGCGAGTTCGGCGCCGAAGCCGCTGGTGCGCGTGGCCTCGTGCACGATGACGCAGCGGCCGGTCTTCTGCACCGAGGCCACGATGGCCGGCAGGTCCAGCGGCCACAGGCTGCGCAGGTCGATGATCTCGGCGTCGACGCCGGCCTCGAGCGCCGCCGCCTCCGAGACGAAGACCATCGTGCCGTAGGTCAGCACGGTCACGTCTGCACCGGGGCGGAACACTGCCGCCGTGTCCAAGGGCACCGTGTAGTGGCCCTCGGGCACTTCGCCCAGCGCGTGCTGCGCCCAAGGCACCACGGGCCGCTCGTGGTGGCCGTCGAAGGGGCCGTTGTACAGCCGCTTGGGCTCGAGAAAGATCACCGGGTCGTCGTTCTCGATCGAGGCGATGAGCAGGCCCTTGGCATCGTAGGGATTGCTCGGCATCACGGTGCGCAGCCCGCAGACATGCGTGAACAGCGCTTCCGGGCTCTGGCTGTGCGTCTGGCCGCCGTAGATGCCGCCGCCGCACGGCATGCGGATCGTGATCGGCGCCGTGAAGTCGCCGGCCGAGCGGTAGCGCAGCCGCGCCGCCTCGGACACGATCTGGTCGGAAGCCGGGTAGAAATAGTCGGCGAACTGCACCTCGACCACCGGGCGCAGGCCGTAGGCGGCCATGCCGATGGCCGAGCCGACGATGCCGCCTTCGGAGATCGGCGCGTCGAAGACGCGCGAGCGGCCATGCTTGGCCTGCAGTCCCTCGGTGCAGCGGAACACGCCGCCGAAGTAGCCGACGTCCTGGCCATAGACGACGACGTCGGGGTCGCGTTCGAGCATCACGTCCATCGCCGAACGCAGCGCCTGGATCATGGTCATGCGTGTCATGTCATGTCCCCAGACCCGCCTGGCGCAGCTGGTCCAGCAGGTGCGCCGGCATGTCCTTGTACACGCCCTCGAACATGGTTTCGAGCGGCGGCACGTGGCCGTCGATCAGCGTGCCGCCGTGCTGTTCGGCCTCTCTCAGCGCCGCGGCGACCTCGGCTTCGAGTTCCTTCTGTACGCGTTCGTGTTCCTCGTCGGACCACGCGCCCAGGCGCACCAGATGCTGCTTCAGGCGCGCGATCGGGTCGCCGAGCGGGAAGTGCCGAGCGTCGTCGGCGGGGCGGTAACGCGTGGGATCGTCGGAGGTCGAATGCGCGCCGGCGCGGTAGGTGAGCCACTCGATCAGCGTCGGCCCCAGGTTGCTGCGCGCGCGTTCGGCGGCCCAGCGCGAGGCTGCGAGCACGGCCAGGAAGTCGTTGCCGTCGACACGCAGCGAGGCAATGCCGCTGCCCACGCCGCGGGCGGCGAAGGTGGTCGACTCGCCGCCGGCGATGGCCTGGAAGGTGGAGATCGCCCACTGGTTGTTGACGACGTTCAGGATCACCGGCGCGCGGTAGACGTGGGCGAAGGTCAGCGCGGTGTGGAAGTCGGATTCGGCGGTGGCGCCGTCGCCGATCCAGGCCGAGGCGATCCTGGTGTCGCCCTTGATCGCCGAGGCCATGGCCCAGCCGACCGCCTGGATGAACTGCGTCGCCAGGTTGCCGCTGATCGAGAAGAAGCCGGCGCGCTTGTACGAGTACATCACCGGCAGCTGCCGCCCCTTGAGCGGGTCGCGCGTGTTGCTCATCAGCTGGCAGATCAGCTCGGTCATCGCCACGTCGTCGCGGGCCAGCAGCAGGCCCTGCTGGCGATAGGTGGGGAAACACATGTCGCCGGGCTGCAGCGCCAGCGCCTGGGCGGTGGCGATGGCCTCTTCGCCCAGGCATTGCATGTAGAACGAGATCTTCTTCTGCCGCTGCGCGATGAACATCTTGGCGTCGAAGGCGCGCGTCTTCATCATCGCGCGCAGTCCGCGGCGCAGCAGTGCTGCGTCGGCCGGCGGTGCCCAGGGGCCGACGGCCTGGCCCTCGTCGTCGAGCACGCGCACCAGCGTGAAGGCGAGGTCGGCGGTGCTGGCCGGCGACGCGTCCACGTCCGGGCGCCGCACGGCGCCGGCGGGCGACAGGTGCAGGTAGGAGAAATCGGTCGCGTGGCCGGGGCGCCCTGTCGGCTCGGGCACGTGCAGGTGAAGAGGCGGCGGCGTGGCTTGCATCTTCGTTCTCCTGAGCGCGATGGTACGGCGTCAGACCGGCGGTCGCGCACCGTTACGCCCGAACACCGCCGCCCCGGCGAAGCGGGCCCGCGCGCCCAGGCGCTCTTCGATACGCAGCGCCTCGTTCCACTTGGCCATGCGCTCGCCGCGTGCGAACGAGCCCACCTTGAGCTGGCCGGCCTGCCAGCCGATGGCCAGGTGCACGATCGTGGTGTCTTCGGTCTCGCCGGAACGCGCCGAGACGATGCCTGCGTAGCCGAGTGCGCGCGCGGCGTCCCAGCACTGCAGCGTTTCGGTCAGCGTGCCGCGCTGGTTGGGCTTGAGCAGCACCGCATTGGCCGCGCCGGCGGCCGCCGCCTCGCCGACGAGCGCCGCGCTCGACACCAGGAAGTCGTCACCGACCACCTGCAGCCGGTGGCCGACAGCGGCGGTGAAGCGGGTGAATCCCGGCGCGTCGTCTTCGCCGAGCGGGTCTTCGATGCTGGCGATGGGGAAGCGCTCGCACCAGCGCAGCAGCAGCTCGATGAGGCCGTCGCTGTCGAGTTCGCGGCGCTCCAGCCCCAGCGTGTAGCGCCCGCCGCGGCCGAAGTCGCTGGCCGCGATGTCCAGCGCGATGGCCACCTGCTCGCCCGGCACGAAGCCGGCACGCTCGATGGCGCTGACCAGTGCTTCCAGCGCCATTTCGTTGGTGTCGAACGCGGGCCACCACCCGCCCTCGTCGGCCACGCCGACCAGGGCGCCACGGGCACGCATCAACAGGCCGGCGTGGCGGTAGACCTCGGCCGTCCATTCGAGCGCCTGCGCAAAGCTGCCTGCGCCGGGGCACACGACCATGAAGTCCTGGATGTCGACGCGCCGCCCAGCGTGCGCACCGCCGCCGAAGATCTGGATCTGCGGCATCGGCAGCAGCGCAGCGTCGGCGCCACCCAGGTACTGGTACAGCGGCACGCCGTGCGCTGCCGCCGCGGCATGCGCGGCCGCCATCGAGACGGCGAGCGTGGCGTTCGCACCGAGGCGTGCCTTGGTCGGCGTGCCGTCGAGCGCGACCAGCCTGGCGTCGAGCGTCGCCTGGTCGTCGGCCGCCAGGCCCTGCACCGCCCGCGCGATCTCGCCGTTGACATGGGCTACGGCGCACTGCACGTCGAGGCCGCCGAAGCGGTCGCCGCCGTCGCGCAGCTCCAGCGCTTCGCGCGTGCCCTTGCTGGCGCCGGCCGGCACGATGGCGCTGCCTGCCGATCCGTCGTGCAGCGCCACCTCGGCCTCCACGGTGGGGCGGCCGCGGCTGTCCCAGACGCGGCGGGCATGGACGCTGCGAATCGCAGACGGCAGGGTCATGCTCGAAGCTCCTGGCGCCAGACCGCGCGCACCTCGGCGAGCTGCAGCACCGGGCATTGCAGCAAGGCGCGCGCGGTGCGGCGCACGACATCACGCTGCACTTCGGTCGTCACGTATTCAACGGGCGACTTGCCGTCCACCCGCGCCAGCAGGAGCCCCGGCAGCAGCGCCGCCGCGCGCTGCTCGACGGCCGTGCGCGGCTCCCAGTTCACGTCCTGCAGGTAGGCCTCGGCCAGCGCGGTGAAGCAGGCCAGGAAGTGCGCGCTCGCCGGCGGGCACCACAGGCACTTCAGCAGCAGGTGGTTGAGGCAGAACGCGATGTCGAACGCCGGGTCGCCCCACCAGGCGCATTCGGCGTCCAGCAGCACCGGCCCACGCGGGCCGACGAGGATGTTCTTCGGGCTCACGTCGCCATGCACCAGCGCCTTTTTGTGGGACTGCGTCTGCGCCACCAGCGCCTGCAGGCGGGGTGCGAGGTCCGGGTGCCGAACGGCCGTGGCGAGCAGGTAGGGTTCGAGCCGGATGTCGAAGAAGATCCGGTCGGTGTCGAACTGCGCGGCGAGCGCGGGCTGCGCCGCAGCATGCGCATGGATGCGCGCCAGCGTGTGGCCGACCGCCTGCGCGGTGGCGGCGTCGGCCTTGCCCTGGCGCAGCAGCTGCTTCCACAGCCGGTGGTCCGCCGGCGCCAGGTAGCTCATGACCAGCACGCCCAGCGCCGGGTGCTGGCCCAGCACACGCGGTGCACACCCGGGCACCGCGGCGTCGGCCACCTGCATCCAGCGCGCTTCGTACAGGTTGCGTTCGATGGGGGCACGCCAGTCGGCCGCCACGCGCAGCCTGGCCAATGCACGCTTGGCACACACGGGGCCTTGCGGTGTGTCGATGCGCCAGATGTCGGACGACACGCCACCCGTCAACGGCACACCGGTGAGGCCCTGGCCGCCGGCCAGGCCCAGCTCGCGCAGCGCTTGCGCGAACTCGGGCGGCACCGGCTGGCTAGGCTCGAGCATCGTTCTGACGGTGCGCGGGCAAGTTCAGGCGGTCCCGCTTGTGCCCGCCGCGCGACCGGCTTCCACCAGCTTGACGAGGGCACAAAGCGTCTGGTTGACCGGTGTCGCGATGCCCAGTTCGGCGCCGCGGCGTGCCACGTAGCCGTTGAGGTGGTCGATCTCGGTCGGCCTGCCGCGCGCCATGTCCTGCGCCGTGGACGAGAGCTGCTCGGGCATCGCGGTGGCGATGCGCTCCATCGCCGCCAGCGCTGTGGCCAGCGGCAGTTGCTGCCCTTCAGCCTGCGCCACGGCCACCACTTCGCGCACGACAGCGTGCTGAACCTCGCGGATGGCGGGCAGCGCGGCCAAGTGTCCGTAGGGCAGTTGCGCCAGGCCGGAGATCGCGTTGTAGGCACAGTTGACCATCAGCTTGGTCCACAGCTCGCCCATCACGTTGCTCGAGATCGTCACCGGCACGCCGGCCGTGGCAAACAGATCGACCACCACCTGCAGCGCCTGCCGGTGCGCAGCGTCCTTCGCGGCCGCGGCGTCGAGGGGCCCGATCACGAGGTCGCCACGGCCGAAGTGCTGGACGACACCCGGCTCGGGCATCGCTGTGGCCACGTAGACGACGGCCGGCACCACGGACTGCGGGATGTGACGCGCCAGCGTCGCCGCGTTGTCGACGCCGTTCTGCAGGCTGAGCACGAGCGCGTTGGCGTCGAGCAGCGGCGCGATGGCGCGCGCCACGGCGTCGGTGTCGGTGGACTTGACGCAGAACAGCACCAGGTCCGCACCCTGCACGGCAGCGAGCTCGGTGGTGGCCGCCAGACGCACGGTCTGCACCTGCCCGGCCCGGTGCAGTTGCAGCCCGCGGCTGCGGATGGCCTGCACATGCGGCGCGCGGCCGATCAGCGTCGCCGGGTGGCCGGCAAGCGCCAGCATCGCGCCGAAGAAACTGCCGACGGCGCCGGCGCCGACGACGACCGTGGAATGGAAGGCTGGGGTCACGGCTCACGTGCGCCCGATGGGCGGGGCGATTTCGATGGCTGGAGTATGCAATGCCCGGCCTTGGCGGCGTCGCTGGCCACCTTCAGTTCGTCGCCAGCGCCATCCGCCCGTGGCCCATCGCTTTCTTGAGCAAGGACGACGGCGGCCGAACCTGGCACCCGTAGAGTGCGCGCCACGGTCACTTATCGGCATCATCCTGTGCGCCGAGAAGGACAACCTCAAAGTCGAGTCTGCGCTGAAGAGCAAGACCAACCCGATCGGCGTGGCCGAGTACCAGTTGAGGGGCGCGTTGCCAGCGCGGCTGCGAGGCAAGCCGCGGACGGCAAAGAAGTTGGAAGACGCCATGCGCCACACGATGCCCGGCTCACGCTGAGTTCCATCGCGCAATCGAGCCCCGCACCCCGTCATGCGGATCCCGCGGCCGAGACGGTCCGACAGGTCAGTCCCGAATCCATTTCGGGCCGCCTACACAGGGGAACTCCCCGCACTCTTCGCGCCATCTGTGACAAGATGCTTCCACAACCGTTGCTGCGCTGGAACGCTGTGGTTCTGCGCGTCAGGCATCCTATGGGGGGCCCTCGACGGCTCAAGAGTCAGACCGGCCTGAAGAGGGTGGTGCGCAATGGACGTGATGACGCCCGAGGGCGACGGGACGAGCGAACAACTGGGCGTTCGCATCGATGCGACGCTCGTCACGAAGCTGAATCTGGCTGACTTCCAGAACGCCGTGCCGATGCTCCGAGAGTTGAGCATCGCCAACCCATCCAAGGCGGATGCCAAGGACCTTGAGCTTCGGATCGAGTCCATCCCGCCCTTCGTCAAGCCCAAGCTCTGGCACATCGACCTTCTCGCGGCCGGCGCCGACCGCCGCATTGCTGACCTGGATGTGCAGCTCGATGGTGCCCTGCTGACACGTCTGACCGAAGCCGAAACAGCGATCGTCACAGTGTCGCTGTGCTGCCGCAATGCCGGCCCCGACGTGCTTGCCAGCCTGGAGCGAACCGTCGAGTTGCTGCCGCGGAACCAATGGGGCGGCATTTCGCACCATCTGCCCGACATGGTCGCCGCCTTCGTGCAGCCCAACGAGCCCGCCGTCGAGCGCTTGCTGAAACAGGCGGCCGATATCCTGCGCAAGAACGGCAAGCACCCTGCGCTCGACGGCTACCGGGGCGGCAGCAAGCGTGCCTGGGAACTGGCCTCCGCGATCTGGAGCGCTGTCGCCGCAATGGGCCTGGACTATGCGCTGCCGCCCGCCAGCTTCGAACACAGCGGGCAGAAGGTTCGCAGCCCGGCACAAATCGGCGAATCGGGCCTGGCGACCTGCCTCGACCTGACGCTGCTCTTCTGCGCCGCCATCGAGCAGGCCGGATTGAACCCCCTGATGGTGTTCACCAAGGGCCATGCGTTCGCCGGTGTGTGGCTCAAAGCGGAAGAGTTCTCGACGACCGTGGTCGACGACGTGACGGCGCTGCGCAAGCGGGTCAAGTTGAAGGAACTCCTGCTCTTCGAAACCACGCTGGTCACCCAGCGGCCGGCGCCGAGCTTCAGCTTCGCGAGCCAGCATGCGGCGCAGCAGATCGCTGAACAGAACGAAGAAGCCTTCGAACTGGCGGTCGACATCCGCCGAGCGCGGCTGCAACGCATCAAGCCGCTGGCCAGCGCCGAGACCCTGGTTGCCGCGCCGGTAACAGACCAACCCCAGGTCGTGGAGCCGGCATTCGACGAGGCGCCTGACCTGCCAGACGACGACGCACAGGCTGAACAGGATGCTGCCACGCTGGACCCGAAGGACCGCCTGGCACGCTGGCAGCGCAAGTTGCTCGACCTGTCTCTGCGCAACAACCTGCTGAACTTCAAGTCGGGCAAGAAGGCCTTGAAGCTGGAAGCTCCAGACGCAGGCGCGCTGGAGGACTTGCTGGCCGACGGACAGGCGCTGAAGCTGCTGGCTCGCCCCGATCTGATGGACGGTGCCGACCCGCGCAACCAGGCCATCCACGAAGGTCGAGAACGCGAAGACCTGCGCCGCGCGCATGCTCTCGACGCCTTGAAGCGCCGCGAGGTGTTCATCGCCGTGGCGCAAGACGAACTCGAACCTCGCTTGGTCGACCTCTACCGCACTGCCCGCACCACCTTGCAGGAAGGCGGGGCCAACACCTTGTACGTCGCGCTCGGGTTCCTTTCCTGGAACCGCGACGACAAGCCCGGCAGCAAGTACCGCGCACCCTTGATCCTGGTCCCCGTGACGCTGCACCGCAAGAGCATGCGCTCGGGCTTCACGCTCACCCTGCACGACGATGAACCCCGGTTCAACCCGACGCTGATCGAGATGCTGCGCCAGGACTTCAAGCTCGACCTTGGCATCGCCGACGGTGAACTGCCCAGGGACGATGCGGGCCTGGATGTGCGGGCGGTGTGGAAGGCCGTGTCCCGGGCAGTGAAGGACATCAAGGGGTGGGAAGTTTCAGAAGACGTGGTGCTGGCGATGTTCTCGTTCGCCAAGTACCTGATGTGGAAGGACCTGACCGAACGCACCGACCAGTTGCGCGAGAACCCAGTCGTCAAGCACCTGATCGACACACCGCGCGAGAGCTACCCGCAGGGCGTTGCCTTCCCGAACCCGAAACGCCTGGACCACGAGTTCTCACCCGAGAAGATCTTCTGCCCACTGCCGGCCGATTCGTCGCAGCTGTCGGCGGTGATGGCCGCCGTCCGAGGCAAGGACTTTGTGCTCATCGGCCCACCCGGCACGGGCAAGAGCCAGACCATCAGCAACCTGATTGCGCAGTGCCTGGCCGAGGGCAAACGCGTACTGTTCGTCTCGGAGAAGATCGCCGCGCTCGACGTGGTCTACAGGCGCTTGCGCGAGGTCAAGCTTGGCGAGTTCTGCCTGGAGTTGCACTCCAGCAAGGCGCGCAAGCTCGACGTGCTGGCGCAGCTCCAGAACGCCTGGGAAGCACAGGGCGACATGGACCCCGAGGTCTGGCGTGCGCAGGCGCAGCGCCTGCAACGGCTGCGCGACGATCTCAATGGTTACGTCGAGCGCCTGCACTTCCGGCACCCCAACGGCATGAGCATCTTCGACGCCATCGGGCGCGTGGTCGATGGCGAAGAGGTGCCCGAACTCGGCCTGAGTTGGGGCAGCGCCAACGCCCACGACCGCGCTGCGTTGGACGTCATGCGCGACGTCGTGGACCGGTTGGAGGTCAATGCCGCTGCCGTCGGCCACGGCGCGCTGCTGAACCATCCGCTCGCCGCCATAGCGCGCGGCGAGTGGTCACCAGCCTGGCAGCAAGCCCTGGTGGACGCGGCACGCGGTGTGCTGCCGGCGGTGCAGGCGCTGCAGGCTGCGCATCAACGCTTTGCCGGCGCCATCGGCCTGCCGACCGTGCCGTTGACACGACGAGTCCGCGGCGCAGTCGGTGTGCTGGCCCGGACCCTGCCGCACGCAGCCGGGCGCGATTGGCGGTTTGTGCTGCGCGCGGACGCACGCAGCCTGGGCGAGCGGCTGCAGACAGGCGCGGGTCTGCTGAAGCAGCACCACGAGATCAGTGCCCAGCTTGCCGCGGACTGGCCTCAATCCGTAGTAGCCGCCTGTCGGCGGGGCCTGTCCCTGTTGACCCAGCGACGCGACGCACATGCCGTGCTAGGCATACCGTGGGCAGCAGAGGTGCAGACGGATCTGCAGCGAGGCCTGGAGCTGCTCGAGCAGATCACGAAGACGACACAGCAGCTCTCGGTGACCTACGGCGAACAGGTCGAGCAACTCAACGTCGCTCAGCTGCAGCGAGACTGGGCCAAGGCCGAAAAGACCCTCTGGCCCATGTCCTGGCTGGCCAAGCGCAAGCTGCGCGCCGCGCTGGAGACTGCCGTCACTGGAGAAGGTGAACCCGATGTCGCGCGCGACCTGCGCTTGCTGGTGCGCATCCGGTCATTGCGGTCCGAGGTGCAGGCCCTGGAGATCGGGCCAGCCACCGAAGGTATCTGGGTCGGCCTGAAGACTCGACCCGAGTTGGCCGGTGCCGCATTGCGGTTTCAGCAGGTACTGGCCGCGGCTCGTCAGGAGCAACCCTGGGCCGATGAGGCGCTGGACGCCGTGGCGAACGGCCGCTGCGGCGAACGACTGGCGAAAGATCTGGCACGGCTGCGCGCACTGAAGGCCTTGGACGCCGACATCGTCGGACTCGAACACCTCGGCCCGGCAACAGCCGGCGTGTGGGCAGGACAAGCCACGCGAGAACATCTGGTCGAGGCGGCGCTCGCCTTCAACGCCGCGCGCGAAGCGGTGCGCGGCGCGGGACCTTTGGCTGGCGAGCACCAGAGCGTGGCCAACGGCGACTGTGGTGCCGCCATGGCCGCCGACTGGCAGCGCCTGCGCCAACGCGCCGTCGTCGAGAAACAGCTGGCCGGCTTCGACGACCTGACGCCTCTGACAGCCGGCCTGTGGGGCGGTCTCGACACCCGACTCGACGAGCTGGACAAGGCATCAAAGTTCCGGGCCTCGATAGCGGCCGCCATCGCCAACCTGGCGACGACGCCTGAGGACATCGCTGAGCTCAAGGCGCCGCTGGACAAGCTGATTGGCGAAGGCAATGCGTTGCTGGAGCCGACCGGCCCGATCGCGGCCGCAGGCCAGGCCTACCTGGAAGCCTGGGGCGCTTTGCAGCCCACCATTGATCGACTGAGCACTGCCGGTGCGTTCACGGAAATCGCCCAGGCCGCCTTCGGCGAAGTGGCGTTGGATGAACTGGCGCAACGCTGCACCGCCATTGTGCGGTCTGCGGCCCGACTGAATGCCTGGTGCGCCTGGCGCAAGGTCTGCCAACAGGCGTTGGCTCTCGGTCTGGCACCACTGGTCGCGGGCGTCGAGAACGGCGCCATCGCGGCCGGCACAACTCGACGCGCCTTCGAGACGGGCTACAGCCGCTGGTGGCTGAACGCGGTGGTCGACAACGAGCCCGTCATCCGCAGCTTCGTCGCGGCCGAGCATGAAAAGCGCATCGGCGACTTCCGGGCGCTGGAGGCCCAGTACGCCGAGCTGACCCGCGCCTGGGTGCGCGCCACGCTGTGCGCGGACTTGCCGAAGCGGGACGGCGTCACCCGCAACTCGGAGTGGGGCATCCTGCGACACGAGATGAACAAGAAGCGCGCGCACATGCCTCTGCGCGCGCTGATGAGCAGCATTCCATCGGCGCTGACGAAGCTGACGCCCTGCCTGCTGATGAGCCCGCTGTCCATCGCCCAGTACCTGAGTGCCGACGCCAACGCCTTCGACGTGGTGGTGTTCGACGAAGCGAGTCAGATCCCGGTATGGGACGCGGTAGGTGCCATCGCGCGCGGCAAGCAGGTGGTGATGGTGGGCGACCCGAAACAGCTGCCGCCGACCAACTTCTTCGACCGCGCGGAATCATCAGCTGATGAAGAAGACGTTGAGGGCGACCTGGAAAGCATCCTCGACGAGTGCCTGGGCGCCAACCTGCCGACGATGAACCTGGCCTGGCACTACCGCAGCCGCAACGAGAGCCTGATCGCGTTCAGCAACCACCACTACTACGGCGGATCGCTCGTCACCTTCCCGTCACCGGTCACAGAAGACCGGGCGGTGAGCTTCCATCACGTCAAAGGCACGTACGAGAAGGGTGGTGCGCGCATCAACAAGCCCGAGGCCAGGGCCCTGGTGGCCGACATCGTGGCGCGGCTCAAGTCGCCGGGCTTCCGCGAGAGCCGGCTGACCATCGGTGTGGTGACCTTCAACACCGAGCAGAAGGACCTGATCGAAGACCTGCTGGATGAAGAACGCCGCCGCGACCCCGCCATCGAGCCCTACTTTGATGAGGTGGAACTGGAGCCACTGTTCGTCAAGAACCTGGAGAGCGTGCAGGGCGACGAGCGCGACATCATGTACTTCTCCATCACCTATGGGCCCGACCTGGCCGGCGCGGTGTCGATGAACTTCGGCCCGATGAACCGCACAGGCGGCGAGCGCCGCTTGAACGTGGCGATCACGCGCGCGCGGCACGAGCTGCGGGTGTTCTCCAGCCTGAAAGGCGAGCAGATGGACCTGGCGCGCACGCAGGCCCTGGGCGTGCGTGACCTGAAGCATTTTCTGGAGTTCGCCGAACGCGGCCCGCGCGCGCTCGCCGAAGCCACGCGCGGCAGCCTGGGTGACTTCGAGAGCCCGTTCGAAGAAGCCGTGGCCTCGGCGCTGGCCGGCAAGGGCTGGGAACTGCACACGCAGATCGGCGCTTCGTCCTTCCGCGTCGATCTGGCCGTGGTGCACCCCGATGCGCGGGGCAGCTACCTGACCGGCATCGAGTGCGATGGGGCCACCTACCACCGCAGCGCCACTGCACGCGACCGCGACATGCTGCGCGAGCAGGTACTGCGCGGCCTGGGCTGGCAGATCGAGCGGGTGTGGTCCACCGACTGGTGGGTCGACCGGGTGGGGACATTGGAGAAGCTGGATACCCGGCTGCGGGGCTTGCTGCTGGCCAGCAGGGCCCAGCGCGCGGAAAACGCGGAGAGGCAGGCGGCAGCAGATGCGGCGGCAGCGGCCATTGCGAAGGCAAGAGATGACACTGCGCCACTTGACGCTGCGACCGCGCCCAGCGCGAGTATCGAACGCGCAACGCAAGTTCAAGTGGGAGTGGAGATGGAGCCCGCACCTGCCGAACCGCAGCCGCAGCCGCAGGATCAGGAAGCCGCGGTCTATGCGCGGAATGCGGCCAGCGCTGCGGCGGCCGGGTCAACCGTGTTCGTGGAATCCGACGCTGCGTCTGTCGTTGATGCGGTCAGCGCTGAAGCGTTCTTTGACAGCGGCTACGACGCGGTGCTGATGACGATGATTGCGCACGTTGTCGAAGTCGAGGGGCCGGTACTAGACACGGTGCTTGCGCGGCGCATTGCACGAGCGCATGGATGGCAACGGACGGGGGCGCGGATTCAGGAGCGGGTGGAGAAGCTGGCGAGGAGAGCCTACCAAACTACCGACGAAGACGTTGGGACGTTTTACTGGGCAACTTCGCGTGGACCGGGATTGCCGGTCCCCTTCCGGCGGGCAGTCGGCGACAACACCAGAGCCATCGACGAAGTTTGTATGCCAGAGCTTGTTGACTTGGCGCGGCAGGTGTGGACCAAGGCCACCAGCACCGATGACGCGATTCTTGAGATGGCGCGGCAGGTCGGCCTGCAACGGCTTCGCTCGACCAGCCGCGGAAGGTTTCAGAAAGCAATGGATCAAGCGCTAGCCGGGTAGTTTGAGGCGCGCGGAGACAGAGTCAATGTTGATAGAACACATCCTGACTTGGTCTCAAGAGTACCGAGTTCTGCCTATCCGGCGAGCCGGAACATGTCCATTCGATCGGGGTCTTGCCGATCGACGATGAATTTCGCGAGGCAACTGTGCTGAGCGCAAGTCATCAGAAATGTTGGCAGGGTGTGGCGCAGC
>JAUXVE010000149.1 GCA_030680415.1 Rubrivivax sp. | reverse complement strand
GCCGGGCGAGCCGGCGCCGCGCGGGTCGACCACGGCCCGCGACACCGGCTGCCGCTGCACCAGCACGTCGCGCGGCACCACGGTCACGGCGCCCGGCACACCCTGGTTGCCGTACATCACGGGGCCGGTGGGCACCTGCGGCACGGGCCTGCGCCCGGGCTGCGGCGGGCGGCGGTTGATGCGGTCGACGTAGACCGGCGTCGTGCGGTACCAGGGCACGAAGACCTCGCGCGGTGCCAGCGGCACCCAGCCAATGGCCGGGCCACCGATGTTGATCGACAGGCCCCAGTGGGCGCCGCCGACCCAGGCCACCAGCGCCGGCGCAAACACCGGGCGCACCACGTACTCGCCCGGCCACCAGCCCCAGCGGCCGCGCCAGTTCACCCAGCGGCCGTAATGGAAAGGTGCAAAGCCCCAGGGCGCTTCGTCGACCCAGGTCCAGCCCCAGGGGCGCACCCAGGCCCAGTTGCCGTAGCGGTAAGGTGCCCAGCCGGCACGCACCTCGAGCGGGAACCACACCATTCCGTACTCGGGGTGGCGGTCCCAGCGGCCATAGCGGTCCAGGTCTTCGGCGCCGGTCATCTCGGGCGAGACATGGCGCGTGGCGGCGCTACGCTCGTCGCGCCGGTCCTCGCGCACCGCCCACTCGGCAAACGCGTCGTAGGGCAGCGAGCCCCAGGCGTGCCTCAGCTCGCGCGAGCGGCCTTCGCGCCACAGTTCGACGCGCTGGCCGGTGTCGACGATGAAGCCGTCGGCATCGTCGACGCGCAGGCTGCCGCGCCAGCTGCCGGCATGGCTGGTGTCGTCGATGCGGTCCAGGCGGTACAGGCCGCTGCGCAGCGGGCGCAGCCGGGCTTCGTCGGTGACCAGCTCGATCTCTTGGGCGACCTCGCGCGAGCGCACGCGCAGCGCCAGGCTGCCGCTGTGCAACTGGAAGCTCATGCGCTGGTCGTCGAGTGCCAGCACCTCCAGTTCGGTGGCGCCGCCCAGCCGCAGCACGGTGGAACCGACGCGCAGTTCGGCACTTGCGTCGGCGGCCGTGGAGAGGCGGTCGCCGCCGGTCAAGGGGCGGTTGCGCTCGGCCTCGCTCCACTGGCCGTCTTCGTGGTCGAACCACCACACCTGGCCCTGGATCGCGGCCAGGCGGCCGACGCGGCCGGGTGGGTCGTCCTGCGCCCAGGCGCTGCCGGCGCCCAAGGCCGCGACGGCAATCAGGAGCCAAGCCGCCCGCGCCAGCCACGCGGCAACCATGCTGAGGGGTGTGATGCCGTTCATGCCATTTCTAACGCCCCGTTGGCGACCCCCGATGACCCGCGCCGTGTAAAGCCATGTTTCGCTGCCGATCCGACAAACGGTGCTCAGGCATCGTCCGCGGGGTCGAGTTCGGGGAACAGCACGCTGGTGTAACCCAGCTGGGTCAGGTCCGTCATGCGCGTGGGGTAGAGGCGGCCGACGAGGTGGTCGCATTCGTGCTGCACGACGCGGGCGTGGAAGCCGTCGGCGACGCGCTCGATGGGCCGCCCCTGCACGTCGACGCCGGTGTAGCGGATGCGTGCATGACGCGGCACCACGCCGCGCAGGCCGGGCACCGACAGGCAACCTTCCCAGCCGTCGACCATCTCCTGGTCCAGCGGCATGACTTGCGGGTTGACGAGCACGGTGCGCGGCACCGGCGGCGCGTCGGGGTAGCGCTCGCTGTGCGTGAAGCCGAAGATCACCAGCTGCAGGTCGACGCCGATCTGCGGCGCCGCCAGACCCGCGCCCTGGGCGGCTTCCATGGTGTCGAACATGTCGGCCACCAGCGCGTGCAGTTCGGGGGTGTCGAAGGCGCGCACCGGCTGCGCCACGCGCAGCAGCCGCGGGTCGCCCATCTTCAGGATCTCGTGCACGGCCATGCGGGGCCTCCTTGACTCGTCAAGCGGTCTGCAGGGCCAGCCAGCCCGCGGTGATGGCCAGCGTCAGCACCGTCACCGGGATGCCGACGCGGGCGTGCGTCTTCCAGTCGATCCGGATGCCGCACTTGCGCGCCGCATCGACGACGATGATGTTGGCGATCGAGCCCACGATCAGCAGGTTGCCAGCTAGCGTGCTCACCAGCGCCAGCGTCGCCCCCGCATGCGGCCCCTGCGCCGCCGGCAGCAGCAGCATCACCGCCGGCACGTTGGACACCAGGTTGGACAGCACCAGCGTGGCGCCGAACAGCGTTGCCGGCTCGCTGAAGTGCAGGCCCTGCGCCGCCAGCGCGTGCAGCGCCTGCGGCACGAGGCCGGTCTCCTGCAGCGCGTGGTTGACGACGAACAGCCCCATGAACAGGATCAGCAGCGGCCAGTCGATCAGGCCCATGACCCTGGACGAGTGGAAACGCTGGCTCAGTAGCAGAAAGCCGGCGGCCACCAGTGCGGCCACGTCGCGCGGCCAGTCGGTGTACAGGAACACCGCCACCAGCACCAGGGCGACGAACAGGCCCTTGAAGGTCTGCCAGGCGTCGAAGCGCGGCTCTTCGGTCGTCATCGAGGCCAGTTGCGCCGCCTCGGGGTCGACCAGCAGCACGCCGCGGTGCACCGGCCAGGCCAGCACCGCCCACAGCGCCAGCAGGCCCAGCACCACCGGCAGCAGCGCTTCCCTGGAGTAGCCGCTGAAGGACAGCTTCAGCACCTCGCCGATGAGCATGTTCTGCGGGTTGCCGATCAGCGTCGCCGCCGAGCCGATGTTGCTGGCGCAGGCCAGCGCCAGCAGGTAGGGCACGGGGTCGAACCGGCGCCGCAGGCAGGCCTCGGCCAGCACCGGCGCCACCGCCAGGCAGACGATGTCGTTGGAGAACACCGCCGACAGCGCCCCGGCGACGAAGATCACCACCGCCAGCAGCCCACCGGGGCCCACCCGCAGCGCCGCGATGCGCCGCGTGACGGCGCTGTAGAAGCCGCCCAGCCGCATCTGCGCCGAGATCACCATGAACGAGAACAGCAGCAGCATCGTCGGCAGGTGCACGGCGCGTGCCGCTGCTTCGGGCGTCATCTCGCGCAGGCCGATGATGGCGATGGCACCCAGCAGCGCCACACCGGTGCGGTCGAGCATCAGGCGCGGCAGCCCCCCCAGCATCATGCCGGCATAGACGACCACGAAGATCACCAGCACCAGCGCAGCGTCGGTGCTCAGGCCGAAGGGCATCACGCGAGGCTCATCCGTTGCGCGGGGCCGGCGAGCAAGGCGCGCAGCCCCGCTTCGTCGATGACCTCCACCCCCAGTTCACGCGCCTTGTCCAGCTTGCTGCCCGCCTCGGCCCCGGCCACCACGTAGTGCGTCTTCTTCGACACCGAGCCGGCCACCTTGCCGCCGGCGGCTTCGATCAGCGCCTTGGCCTCGTCGCGGGTCAGCGCCGGCAGCGTGCCGGTGAGCACCAGCGTCTTGCCGGCCAGCGGTTTGGGCGTGGTGTCGGCGCTGCCCTCGTGGTCCGGCCAGCTGATGCCCGCGGCGCGCAACTTCTGCACGACCTCGCAGTTGTGGGGCTGGTCGAAGAAGGTGCGGATGCTCTGCGCCACCACCGGGCCGACATCGTCGACCTCCAGCAGCTGTTCGACGCTGGCGTCCATCAGGCGCTCGATGGCGCCGAAATGGTGCGCCAGATCCCTGGCCGTGGCCTCGCCGACGTGCCGGATGCCCAGGCCGTACAGGAAGCGCGCCAGCGTCGTGTGCTTGCGCTTGTCCAGCGCCGCCACCAGGTTGGCCGCGCTCTTGTCGGCCATACGTTCCAGTGCGGAGAGTTGGGCGATGCCCAGGGTGTACAGATCCGGCAGCGTGCGTATCAGGCCGCCATCCACCAGCTGATCGACCAGCTTGTCGCCCAGGCCTTCGATGTCCATCGCACGGCGGCCGGCAAAGTGCAGCAGTGCCTGCTTGCGCTGCGCGGCGCAGAACAGGCCGCCGGTGCAACGGTGGTCGATGCCGCCCTTCTCGCGCAGCACGGCGCTGCCGCACACCGGGCAGGCGCGCGGCATGTGGAAGTTGGGCACATAGGCGGCGCGCGCGCCCGGCACGCGGCCGACGACTTCGGGGATGACGTCGCCGGCGCGGCGCACGATCACCGTGTCGCCGATGCGCACGCCCTTGCGCCGCAGCTCGAACAGGTTGTGCAGCGTCGCGTTGCTCACCGTCGTGCCGCCCACGAACACCGGCTCGAGCTTGGCCACGGGCGTGAGCTTGCCGGTGCGGCCGACCTGGACCTCGATGTCGCGCAACAGCGTCATCTGCTCCTGCGCCGGGAACTTGTGCGCCACGGCCCAGCGCGGCTCGCGGCTCTTGAAGCCCAGGCGCCGCTGCAGAGCCAGCTCGTCGACCTTGTAGACGACGCCGTCGATGTCGAACGGCAACTGGTCGCGACGTGCCTCGATGTCGCCGTGAAACCGCACCAGGCCCGCCGGGCCCAGCACCACGCCGCGGTCGGCCGACACCGGCAGGCCGAACGCGGACAGCGCATCCAGCAGCCGTCCATGGCCAGGCGGCAGCGTCCAGCCGACGACCTCCCCAACGCCATAGGCCGAGAACGACAAGGGCCGCCGGGCCGCGATGGCCGGGTCGAGCTGGCGCACCGCCCCGGCAGCGGTGTTGCGCGGATTGATGAAGGTCTTCTGGCCCAGTTCGCGCTGGCGCGCATTCAGGCGCTCGAAGTCGTCACGCCGCATGTAGACCTCGCCGCGCGCTTCCAGCACTGCCGGGGGGGGGCCCTCACCCCGGCCCTCTCCCGCTGGCGGGAGAGGGAGCAATCGCAGCGGGATCTGGCCGATGGTGCGGATGTTCTGCGTCACGTCCTCGCCCGTTTCGCCATCGCCGCGCGTGGCCGCCTGCACGAGCACGCCGTCGACATAGCGCAGATTGATCGCCAGCCCGTCGAACTTCAGCTCGGCGGCGTAGGCCACGGGCGGGGCGTCGTCGGACAGTTCGAGCTCGCGCCGCACGCGGGCGTCGAAGGCCAGGGCGCCGCCGGCGCTGGTGTCGGTCTCGGTCTGGATCGAGAGCATCGGCACGGCATGGCGCACCGGCGCAAACGCGGCCAGTACCGCGCCGCCGACGCGCCGGGTGGGCGAGTCGGCGCTGCGCAGCCCGGGATACCTGGCCTCCAGCGCCTGTAGTTCGCCGAACAGCCGGTCGTACTCGGCGTCCGGGATCTCGGGCGCGTCCAGCGTGTAGTAGCGGTGGGCGTGGTGCGCCAGTTCGGCGCGCAAGCGGGCAACGCGCGCCTGCGCGGCGGCCGGCGGCGCCGAGGGTGGGTCGAGCTCAGGCGCATCTGACATAGGCTCGGGAGTGTAGAGGCCGGCCAACGCGCGAGCGGCGCGCCGGCTGGCAGACAATCTGCCGCGTGGACCCGCTGCAACTGCCCGCACAAATCATCCCCATCCTGTCCGGCGGCGGCACCCGCCTGCCCTGCTACGTCGGCATCCTGCATGCCCTGCAGGACATGGGCGTGGACTACCCGGCCGTGGTCGGCGTCTCCGGCGGCAGCGTCGTGGCCGCACTGGCCGCGGCCGGCTGGACCGTGCCGCAGATGAAGGCGCTGGCCCTGGAGACCGACTTCCGGCAGTTCAAGGGCTTCTCGCCGCTGTCGCTGTTGCTCACCGGTGGTCTGTCCAGCGGTGACCGCTTCGAGCGCTGGATCGATGAGCGACTGCAAGGCCGCACCTTCGCCGACCTGCCCAAGGAGCTGCACGTGCTGGCCACCGACATCAACGGTGGCGGGCCGGTGCTCTTCAACCGCGAGCTCAGGCCGCAGATGAAGGTGTCGCGGGCGGTGCGCTTCTCGATGTCGATCCCGCTGCTGTTCGCGTTCAAGACCTTCGACGGCCATGTCATGTCCGACGGCGTCATCCTGGCCGAGGACGCACTGCACCGGGACTGGTCGCGAACCGGCACGCCGGTGGTGTGTTTCCGCCTGCGCAGCCAGGCCCGCCGCAGGCCGCTCAAGTCGTACCGCATGGTGCCTTTGGTGACCTACGTGCAGTTGCTGGTGCAAACCTTCATGAACGCGATGGCGCGCGAGTACGTGCATGCCGAGTACTGGCACAACACCATCGTCGTCAACACCGGCGACGTTTCTCCGGTCGACTTCACGCATGCCCCGGACGTCAAGCTGCAGTTGCTGCAGTGGGGCTACGACACGACGCGTGAGTTCCTGCCGCGCAAGATGGCGATGGCCGTGCAGCCGCCCGTGGCACAGGCGCCGCCGCCGTGCGAGGAGCCGGCTTCTATCGCGCCTTGAAGCCCTGGCGCGCCCGCTGCTTCAGCTGAACAGCCGGCGCGCCGCCGCGCTGCCGGCGGCGATGTCGAGCGCTTCGAGCTGCCGGTACAGATGCTGCAGTTCCTGGCCGATGGTGGCGTAGGCGTGCAGCGTGACGGCCTGGCCCTCGTCGTCGATCGGCGTCGCATCGAGGTCGCTCGCCAGCGTGGTGGCGGCGCGGTGGAAGGCCGGGAAGGGCTCGGCGCTTTCGGGCGTCTGCGGCACGTCCAGGCTGAGCACGCACTCGCGCACGGCGGCGGCCTGCGGCACGTCGGCGAGCGCGGCCTGCGGGTCCACCGACAGCACCAGCAGCGGCGGCGCTCCTTCCTCGGCCGCCGGCAGCACCAGCCGGCCGGGCACCGAGCCGGTGACAAAGCCCAGCCGGGCAGCCGCCTGCTGCACATAACCCACCGACCAGGCCACGCCGTTGGAACGCAGCGTGACGGTGAGCTGCGCGTCGAGCGGGCTGGCCAGGCCGTCGAGTTCACGCGAGCGGGCCACCACCTCCAGCATGTCGGGCACGTCCGCGCTGGCACCCACGGCTTCGGCAAAGGCCTCGACCTTCTGCACGAATTCCGAGTACTCGATCTCGTTGAGTGCGCCGCTGCGGCTGGCCAGCTGCACACCGGCCTGCAGTTCGCCGTAGTGGCGGCCGGGCGCAAAGGCTTCCCACAGGCCGCTCTCGGTGTCCAGGCCTTCGATGTAGAAGGGCTTGCTGCCGGCCCGCCGCGTCGGCGGCAGGTGCGAGATCGCCAGTTCGCCGCTGATCGGTGCGTCCAGCGCCAGCGGCACGATGGCGTCGATCAAGGCGTCCAGACGCGCCACGCGGCGCGGCGCGCTGCGCAGCGCCACGGGATCCTGGGGCAAGGGGGGCGGCTCGGCACCGCCCATCGCCGGCTCCACGCGCCCGGCGGCCGCTGGCGATTCGGTGGCCTTGCGCGGCTGCGCGCGGCGCGTCGACCACCAGCCGTGCAGCGCCAGCGCCAGCAGCAGCAGCGCGCCGAAGACAACCAGGCCCAAGGTGAGTGTCATCGCAGCGGCAATGTTCAGGCGGCTTCGGCCAGGCTGACGGCCGATTCCATGTCCACGGCCACGATGCGCGACACGCCCTGCTCCTGCATCGTGACGCCGATCAACTGCTCGGCCATTTCCATGGCGATCTTGTTGTGGCTGATGAACAGGAACTGCGTGCCTGCGCTCATTTCGGTGACGAGCTTGCGGTAGCGTTCGGTGTTGGCGTCGTCCAGCGGCGCGTCGACTTCGTCGAGCAGGCAGAACGGCGCCGGGTTGAGCTGGAAGATCGCGAACACGAGCGCGATCGCGGTCAACGCCTTCTCGCCGCCCGACAGCAGGTGGATGGTGCTGTTCTTCTTGCCCGGTGGCTGCGCCATCACCTGCACGCCCGAATCCAGGATCTCGGTGCCCGTCATTACCAGCCGCGCGTTGCCGCCGCCGAACAGGCTGGGGAACATGCGGCCGAAATGTTCGTTGACCTGGTTGAAGGTGGTGGCCAGCAACTCGCGCGTCTCGAGGTCGATCTTCTGGATCGCGTCTTCGAGCGTCGCCATGGCCTCCTGCAGGTCGGCTGACTGCGCGTCGAGGAAGGTCTTGCGTTCGCGCGTTGCGCCCAGCTCGTCCAGCGCGGCCAGGTTGACAGCCCCCAGTGCACTGATGTCCTTCTGGATGCGGTCGATCTCGGTCTGCAGGCCCCAGAGCTTGACGCCGCCGTCTTCGATCGTCTTCGCCAAAGCCTCGAAGTCGACCTGGGCAGCCACCAGCTGATCCAGGTACTGCGCGCCGCCGAGTTGCGTGGCCTGCAGCTCCAGCTGCAGCTTCGTGATCCTCTCGCGCAGCGGGTCCAGGCTGCGCTCGAAGCCCAGGCGCTGCTCGTCGGTGCGCTTGAGCTGCGCGCTCAGGTCGTCGTACTCGCTGCGCGCCAGGCCCAGCGCCTGCTCGCGTTCGAGCTTGAGTGCCAGCGCCGTCTGCAGGCCCGAGCTCGCCGCGGCGTCGTCGAAACTGCCGAGCTCCAGCTGCAGTTGTTCGCCGGCCTGCAGGTTGGCCACCACCTGCGCCGCGGCGGTCTCGATGCTGCGCTGCAGTTCACTCTGCCGCGCTGCCAGCGCGCGCGCCTGGAAGCGCGCCTCCTGCGCCTGACGCTCCAGCGCACGTTGCTGCTCGCGCGCCTCGGCCAGCCGGCGCTCGGCGGCGATGACGGCGTCGTCGAGCTCGGCGTGGCGTTCCTGGGTCTGCGCCAGCTGCACGTCGAGCTCCTCGAAGCGCCCTTCGGCCGTGGCGCGGCGCTCGTGCAGCGCTTCGAGCTGGGTGTCGATCTCGGCCAGCTCGTCGCCGAGCTGTTCGCGACGGCTGCTGGCCGCGTCGGCCTGCTGCGTCAAGCGCAGCAGTTCCACGTGCAAACCGTGGGCACGGTGCTGCGCCTCGGTGGCCTCACGGCGGGCGCCCAGCAGGCGTTGCGACGCATCGGTGTAATGCGCCTCGAGCCGCACCGAGGCGGCTTTGGCCTCGTCGGCGATGAGCGCCTGCGCGCGTTGCTGGCGGTCGAGGTTCTCGATTTCCTGCGCCCGCGCCAGCATGCCGGCCTGCTCGGAGTCGGGTGCGTAGAAGGCCACGGCGTGCTGCGACACCGCGTGGCCTGCGCGCGTCATGATCACTTCGCCATGCGTCAGGCTGGCGCGCTGCGCCAGCGCTTCGTCGACCGACGCTGCGGTATAGACGCCCTCCAGCCAGTCGCCGAGCAGCGCCTTGAGCCCGGCGTCGCCCAGGCGCAGCAGGTCGGCCAGGCGCGGCAAGGTCTGGTGCGTGGCGGCGACGGCGCCCATGGGCAGCGCATAGAAGGCGAGCTTGGCCGGCGGGGCGTCGGCAGCAAAGGCGCGCACGGTGTCCAGCCGGCCGACCGCCAGCGCGTTGAGGCGCTCGCGCAGGGCCGATTCGAGCGCCGTCTCCCAGCCGGCCTCGATGTGCACCTGTGTCCACAGCCCCTGCAGGCCGCCCAGGCCGTGGCGTTCGAGCCAGGGCTTGAGCTTGCCTTCGGTCTGCACCTTGGCCTGCAGCGCGCGCAGCGCTTCGAGGCGGGCGCCGATGTCGGCCAGCCGTGCCGACTCCCGGTTCACCGACTCCTGAGCCGCGCGGCGCTGCTCGTCCAGCGCCGGCACTTCGTCGGCCAGTTCCTGCAGCCGCGCCTGGCCGACCTGCAGCGCCTCCTGCGCCGCCGCTTCCTGCACCTGCAGCAATTCGAGGCGCGCCACTTCCGGCGCCTGCAGCCCCTGGCGCTCACCGGCGAGCCGTTCGCGCCGGCCCTCGAGCTGGCGCGACTGCTCGTCGACGCTGCGGCTCTCGGCGGCCAGCACCTGGATCTGCTGCTGCACCTGCGCCACCTGCCTTTGCTGCTGGCTGCTGGCGCCCTGCGCCGCGCGCACGGCGTCCTCGCAGGTGGGCAGTTCCAGGGACTGCTCCTCGGCCTGCGCCACCAGCACGGCGGCCTGTTCGTCGCTGGCGACGATCTGCCCGGCGATGTCTTCGAGCTCGGCACGCGCTGCCGCCTGGCGTTCGGCCCACTGCGTGCTTTGCGCCTTCAGTTCCGTCAGCCGCGCCTCGGCGCGCTGGCGCCCCTCGACGACATAGCGGATGCGCTCTTCGAGCCGGCTCACTTCGAGCGCGGCAGCGCCGAGTTCGCCCTGTCGGGCATGCAGCCCGTCGTTGGCAGCATAGTGCGCCTGGCGCACCGATTCCAGTTGCGCCTGCACCGCGCGCAACTCGGCCAGCCGCGACTCCAGCGCGTTGGCGGCCTCGGCCACCGCGGCCTGGACCCGCGTTTCCTCGCTCGCCGCGTCGCGGTGCTTCAGGAACCACATCTGGTGCAACTTGAGCGTGCCTTGCTCCTGCAGCGCGCGGTACTGTGAAGCGACCTCGGCCTGCTGTTCCAGCTTGTCGAGGTTGGCGCCCAGCTCGCGCAGGATGTCGTCGACCCGCGTCAGGTTCTCGCGCGTGTCCTTGAGCCGGTTCTCGGTCTCGCGGCGGCGTTCCTTGTACTTGCTGACGCCGGCGGCTTCTTCCAGGAACAGCCGCAGCTCTTCGGGGCGGCTCTCGATGATGCGGCTGATCGTGCCCTGGCCGATGATGGCGTAGGCGCGCGGCCCCAGTCCGGTGCCCAGGAACACGTCCTGCACGTCGCGGCGGCGCACCGGCTGGCCGTTGATGTAGTAGCTGCTGCTGCCGTCGCGCGTGAGCACGCGCCGCACGGCGATCTCGGCGTAGCTGTTCCATTGCCCGCCGGCGCGCGCCAGCGTGTTGTCGAACACCAGCTCGACGCTGGCGCGGCTGGCCGGCTTGCGGTTGGTCGAGCCGTTGAAGATCACGTCCTGCATCGACTCGCCGCGCAGTTCGCTGGCCTTGCTCTCGCCCAGCACCCAGCGCACGGCGTCGATGATGTTGCTCTTGCCGCAGCCATTCGGCCCGACCACGCCGACACGCTGGCCCGGCAGCTGGAAGGTGGTGGGCTCGGCGAAGGACTTGAAGCCGGAGAGCTTGATCGAAGTGAGGCGCATCGGCTCTGGGGTGCCGCGCAGGCGTCGGTCGACGCCCGCAAGTGGTTGATTTGAATGAAAAAATGCGCTCTGAACGGGAGCGCAGCAGGGCCTGGATAATAACACCCTGCCCCTTCCTCAGCCGCCGCTGCCATGCCCGCCACGAAGCCGAAGTCACCCCCACGCCCAGCGCGACAAACCGCGCTCGAACGCCCGGCCCCCGCGGTACCGCCGAGCGCGCCGAGCAAGGAGCTGCAGGTGTTCGCCAACCCGGCCCCCGAGCGCGACTACGTGATCCGCTTCGACGTGCCCGAGTTCACCTGCCTGTGCCCGCTGACCGGCCAGCCCGACTTCGCGCATTTCACGATCGAGATCGTCGCCGACCGCCACTGCGTGGAGACGAAGAGCCTCAAGCAGTACTTCTGGAGCTACCGCAACGAAGGCGCCTTCCACGAGAAGGTCACCAACACCATCCTGTCCGACATCGTGGCGGCGATCGCCCCGCGTTATGCGCGCATCCACGCCGACTGGTACGTGCGCGGCGGCATCCGCACCTACGTCACCGCCGAGCACCGCAAGAAGGGCTGGAAGCCGGCGCCACGCGTCGACCTGCCGGCGGCTTGATGCCGGCGCGGCCCGCCTACCAGAAGTACGCCGTCGCGGTGGCACCCAGCCGCATCGACGGCCAGGGTGCCTTCGCGTTCGAGGCTATCCCGCCGCGGCTGAAGATCGGCGAGATCCGCGGCCAGAGCATCAGCGTGCACGACGCGCGCATCCGCGCCACGCGGAGCGTTCGCATCATGATCGTCGAGGTCTCGGCGAAGAAGGCGATCGACTTCAGCCGCTCCGGCGACCCGATGCGCTACACCAACCACAGCTGCCGGCCGAATGCCCGCCTGTGCATCCGCCAGGGGCGGGTCGAGTTCTACGCGCTGCGCGCCATCGAGCCCGGCGAGGAGATCACCGTGGACTACGGCGAAACCCACCACGAAGGCCGCCTGGCCTGCCGCTGCGGCGCGCCGGGCTGCCGCGGCGCGTTGTAGCCCGACTGCGGTGCCCGACCGCAGGCACGCCTTCGGGATAATCCCCACATGAACCCCTTGCTGGCCCGGCTGCACCCCTACCCTTTCGAACGCTGGCGTGAACTCACGCGCGACATCGTGCCGCCCGCCGGCCTGGCGCCCATCAGCCTGAGCATCGGCGAGCCGCGGCACGCCACGCCGGCGCTGATCGAGCAGGCGCTCGTCCAGGCGCTGCCCGGGCTGTCGTCCTACCCTTCGACGGCGGGCGAGCCGGCGCTGCACGAGGCCATCGCCGGCTGGGTGCAACGCCGCTACGGCGTGGTACTCGACCCCGCCAGCCAGGTGCTGCCGGTGAACGGCTCGCGCGAAGCGCTGTTCGCCTTGGCGCAGACGGTGATCGACGCCACGCGGCCGGGCGCCACCGTGGTCTGCCCCAACCCCTTCTATCAAATCTACGAGGGCGCGGCCCTGCTCGCCGGCGCGCAGACGGCCTTCGTCGCCAGCGACCCGGCGCGCGGCCACGCCGCCGACTGGGGTGCCGTCGACGCCGCCACCTGGGCACGCACGCAACTGCTCTACGTGTGCTCGCCGGGCAACCCCACGGGTGCGGTGATGCCGCTGGCGCAGTGGCAGCAGCTCTTCGAGCTGAGCGACCGGCACGGCTTCGTCATCGCCAGTGACGAGTGTTACTCTGAGATCTACTTCCGCGACGAAGCACCGCTGGGCAGCCTGCAGGCCGCGCGCGCCCTCGGCCGCGACGACTTCCGCAACCTCGTGGCCTTCACCAGCCTGTCCAAGCGCAGCAACGTGCCGGGCCTGCGTTCGGGGTTCGTCGCCGGCGACGCGGCACTGCTCAAAGCCTTCCTGCTCTACCGCACCTACCACGGCAGCGCGATGGGCCCGGTGGTGCAGCGCGCCAGCATCGCGGCCTGGAACGACGAGGCGCACGTGGTCGCCAACCGCGAGCTCTACCGCGCCAAGTTCGCGCTGGTGACGCCGTTGCTCGAGCGCGTGCTCGACGTGAAACTGCCCGACGCCGCGTTCTACCTCTGGGCCGGCATCCGCGGCGGCGGCGACGAGGTCGCCTGGGCCCGCGGCCTGCTCGCTCAATACAATGTCAACGTCCTGCCGGGGCGCCTGCTGGCCCGCGACATGCCCGGCCACAGCCCGCTGAACCCGGGCCAGGGCCGCGTCCGACTGGCGCTCGTCGCCCCCGTTGCCGAATGCCTGCAGGCCGCGCAACGCATCGTCTCCTACACCGAAAGCCTTCGATGAGCCCGACCGAACTGCAAGCCCTGATCGACCTCGCCTGGGAGGCTCGCGCCGAGATCTCGGCCGTGAACTCGCCCGACGTGCGCGAGGCCGTCGAGCACGTGATCAGGGATCTCAACGGCGGCCGCATCCGCGTCGCCGAGCAACGCGACGTCGGCGACTGGGTCGTCAACCAGTGGGTCAAGAAGGCCGTGCTGCTGAGCTTTCGCCTCACCGAGAACAGGGTCACGCACGCCGGCGACCTGACCTACTTCGACAAGGTGCAGACCAAGTTCGCGCGCCTGAGCGAACAGCAGATGCGCGACAGCGGCGTGCGCGTGGTGCCGCCGGCGGTGGCCCGGCGCGGCAGCTACATCGCGAAGAACGTGGTGCTGATGCCGAGCTACGTGAACATCGGCGCCTACGTCGGCGAAGGCACGATGGTCGACACCTGGGCCACCGTGGGCTCGTGCGCGCAGATCGGCAGGAACGTGCACCTGTCGGGCGGCGTCGGCATCGGCGGCGTGCTCGAGCCGGTGCAGGCCAACCCGACGATCATCGAGGACAACTGCTTCATCGGCGCGCGCAGCGAGGTCGTCGAAGGCGTCATCGTCGAAGAGAACTCGGTCATCAGCATGGGCGTGTTCATCGGCCAGAGCACCAAGATCTACGACCGCGCCACCGGCAGCGTGAGCTACGGCCGCGTGCCGGCAGGGTCGGTGGTGGTGTCGGGCAGCCTGCCGGCCGCCGACGGCAGCCACAGCCTGTACTGCGCGGTGATCGTCAAGAAGGTCGACGCGCAGACCCGCGCCAAGACGTCCATCAACGAACTGCTGCGCGCCTGAAGGCGCCCTGGAGCCCGGCATGTCCAACAACCTGGAGCGTGTACTGCGCCTGATGGCGGAGAAGAGCGCCTCCGACGTGTACATGTCGGCCAACACGCCGATCCTGATCAAGATCAGTGGCCAGATCATGCAGTTGTCCGACCAGGTGCTGGGCACCCACCAGACGCGCCAGTTGCTGGCCGAGTTGCTGGCGCCGACGCAGATGGAGGAGCTCGACGACACCGGCGAGCTCAACGTCGGCATCAGCCTGCCGGGGGTGGGCAGCTTCCGGCTGTCGGCCTTCAAGCAGCGCGGCTCGATCGCGGCGGTGTTCCGCTGCATCCCCTTCGACATCCCCACGCTCGAGTCGCTGGGCATGCCGCCGCTGCTGTCGCAGCTGGTGGTGGAAAAGCGCGGCCTCATCCTGATGGTCGGCGCCACCGGCACCGGCAAGAGCACGACGCTGGCGGCGATGATCGAATGGCGCAACCAGCAGCTGACGGGGCACGTGCTCACGATCGAGGACCCGATCGAATTCCTGTTCAGCAACAAGAAGAGCATCGTCAACCAGCGCGAGGTCGGCCGCGACACGCAAAGCCTGCAGACGGCGCTGAAGAACGCGCTGCGGCAGGCGCCCGACTGCATCCTCATCGGTGAAATCCGCGACCGCGAGACCATGACCTCGGCGATCTCGTACGCGCTGTCGGGGCACCTGGTGCTGGCGACGCTGCACGCCAACAACAGCTACCACGCGCTGGGCCGCATCCTCAGCTTCTACGCGCCGGAGTCCCGCGCTTCGCTGCTGTCCGACCTGGCCGCCGGGCTGCGTGCCATCGTTTCGCAGCGCCTGTTGCGCGCCAACGCGGGCGGCCGGGTGGCGGCGGTGGAAGTGCTGCTGAACACCAAGCTGGTGTCGGAGCTGGTCGAGAAGGGCGACCTGTCCGGCGTCAAGGAGGCGGTGGAGAAGTCGCTGGCCGAAGGTTCGCAGACCTTCGAGCACGACCTGGCGCGGCTGATCAACGAAGGCATCATCTCGCGCGACGAAGGCCTGGCGCACGCCGATTCGCCGACCAACCTGTTGTGGCGGCTGCAAAACGACCAGACGCCAATCTCGCGCGTGGCACCGAAGAAGGACGAGCCCGAGGCCGCCACCTTCACCGAGATCACGCTCGACGTGCGCCCCGACGAGCCGCGCGTGGCCGCCAGCCCCTCGCCGCCCTGGTCGACCAAGTGACGAAGCCGCAGCCGAACGCCGCCCTGCGCCTGACCGAAGCGCTGATCGCCTGCCGCTCCGTGACCCCGGCGGACGGCGGCTGCCAGGCGCTGCTGGCAAGCGGGCTGGCGGGCGCCGGCTTCGAGTGCGAAAGCCTCGACGCCGGGCCGCCCGAGGCACGCGTCAGCAACCTGTGGGCTTGCCACCGCGGCGGCCGGCCCGGGCCGACCCTGGTGCTGGCCGGCCACACCGACGTCGTGCCCAGCGGGCCGCTGGAACACTGGGCCAGCGACCCGTTCGTGCCCTCGCACCGCGACGGCCGCCTGTATGGCCGCGGCGCCGCCGACATGAAGACGGCCGTGGCCTGCATGGCCGTGGCGGCGCAGGAATTCGTCGCCGCCAACCCGGGCCACGCCGGCACGGTGGCGTTGCTCGTCACCAGCGACGAAGAAGGGCCGGCGCTGCACGGCACGCGCCACGTCGTCGACATCCTGCAGCAGCGCGGCGAGCGGCTCGACGCCTGCGTCGTCGGCGAGCCCACCTCCGTGGAACGCCTGGGCGACATGGTCAAGAACGGCCGCCGCGGCACGCTGTCGGGGCGGCTCACGGTGAAGGGCGTGCAGGGCCACGTCGCCTACCCGCAACTGGCGCGCAACCCCACGCACGAGCTGGCGCCGGCGCTGGCCGAACTGGTGGCGATGCGCTGGGACGAGGGCAATGCCCACTTCCCGCCCACCGGCTGGCAGGTCAGCAACATCCACGCCGGCACCGGCGCCACCAACGTGATCCCGGGTGAGCTGGTGCTGGACTTCAACTTCCGCTACAGCACCGAGTCGACGCCCGAGGCGCTGAGGTCGCGCATCCACGGCGTGCTCGACCGCCACGGCCTGACGTACGAGATCTGGTGGAACCACGGCGGCGAGCCTTTCCTGACGACGCCGGGCACCTTGAGCGAGGCGCTCGTCGGCGCGATCGCTGCCGAATGCGGCCTGCAGCCCGAGCTGTCCACCACCGGCGGCACCTCCGACGGCCGCTTCATCGCCCGCATCTGCCCGCAGGTGATGGAGTTCGGCGTCGTCAACGCCAGCATCCACAAGATCGACGAGTGGGTCGACGTCGCCGCCATCGAGCCGCTGAAGAACGTCTACCGGCGCACGCTCGAGACCTTTCTGAAATGAAGCCCCCACGCTCACTTCGTTCGCTGCCCCCCGAGGGGGCGTCAGCGCCCTTCGGGCGGCCGCGCGGGCGCTGAGATGACGCTGATCGAGTTGGTCGAGCGTTCGAGTAGGCGGCTCGAAGCGGCCGGTGTGTCCTTCGGCCACGGCACCGGCAACGCTTTCGACGAGGCGGCGTGGCTGGTGCTGTGGCGGCTGGGTCTGCCGCTGCACGCCTTGGACGAGAACGCCGACCGCGCCGTGACGCCGACCGAGCAGGCGGCTGCCGAGTCGCTGGTCGAACAGCGCATCACCAGCCGCCGCCCGTTCGCCTACCTCACCGGCGAGGCATGGCTGCAGGGTGTTCCCTTCTACGTCGACGAACGGGTGATCGTGCCGCGCTCGCTGATCGCCGAGCTCATCGCCGACGGCACGCTCGAGGCCTGGTTGCCGGCCGCGCCGCGCCGCCTGCTCGACCTGTGCACCGGCAACGCCAGCCTGGCGGTACTGGCCGCGATGGCCTGGCCCGAGGCCAGCGTGCTGGCCACCGACATCAGCGCCGATGCGCTGACCGTGGCAAGGATCAACGTCGACCGCCACGGTCTGTCCAGCCGCGTCACGCTGGCGCAGGGCGACGGCTGGGCTGCCGCACCCGGCCGCTACGACCTCGTGCTGTGCAACCCGCCCTACGTCAACCGCGCCTCGATGGCGGCGCTGCCGGCCGAATACCGCGCCGAGCCGGCCCTGGCGCTGGACGGCAACGCCGACGGCGGCGACGACGGCATGGATTTCATCCGCCGCCTGCTTGCCGACGCAGCGGCACATCTGAACGACGGCGCCGTGCTGGTGCTCGAGATCGGCAACGAGCGCGCCCACTTCGAGGCCGCTTTCCCGCGCCTGCCCGTGGTCTGGCTGCCCACCAGCACCGGCGACGACCAGGTGTTGCTCATCGAGCGGAGCAGCTTCGTTTGATCACCCTGCGCAACATCACGCTGCGCCGCGGCGTCAAGGTCGTGCTGCAGGCGGCCAGCGTCGTGCTGCAGCCGGGCGAGAAGGTCGGCCTCATCGGCCGCAACGGCGCCGGCAAGTCGAGCCTGTTCTCGCTGCTCGCCGGCCGCCTGCACGCCGACAGCGGCGACGTCGAGATCCCGCCGCGCTGGCGCATCGGCGAAGTCGCGCAGGAGATGCCCGAAACCGACGACGGCGCCACCGACTTCGTGCTGCAGGGCGACCTGCCGCTGCAGCAGGCGCAGGCCGCGCTGGCCGCCGCCGAGTCGTCGGGCGACGGCCACGCCATCGCCGACGCGCACCTGGCGCTGGACGAAGCCGGCGCCTTCGACGCGCGTTCACGCGCCGAGGCGCTGCTGCTCGGGCTGGGCTTCCGCATCGAACAGCTGAACGCCGCCGTCAACAGCTTCTCCGGCGGCTGGCGCATGCGGCTGCAGCTGGCGCGCGCGCTGATGTGCCCGGCCGAACTGCTGCTGCTGGACGAGCCCACCAACCACCTGGATCTCGACGCGCTGGTCTGGCTCGATGCCTGGCTCAAGCGCTACGACGGATTGCTGGTGGTGATCAGCCACGACCGCGAGTCCCTGGACGCCGTGACCCGCGTCACCGTGCACCTGGACGACGCCCAGCTCACGCGCTACGGCGGCAACTACAGCGCCTTCGAGGAGATGCGCGCCGAGCGGCTGACACTGGCCGCCGCGTCCTACTCCAAGCAGCAGGAGCGCATCGCGCACCTGCAGCGTTTCATCGACCGCTTCAAGGCCAAGGCGAGCAAGGCCAAGCAGGCGCAAAGCCGCGTCAAGGCGCTGGCGCGAATGGAAAGGCTGGCGCCGGTGCTCACCGCAGGCGACTTCAGCTTCGAGTTCCGCGAGCCGCAGAGCCTGCCCAACCCGATGCTGTCCTTCGACGGCCTGGTCTGCGGGTACGGCAACACGCCCATCGTCAGCGGCGTCAACCGGTCGGTGCTGGCCGGGCAGCGCATCGGCATCCTCGGCGCCAACGGCCAGGGCAAGTCGACGCTGGTCAAGACCATCGCCGGCACGCTGCCGCCGCTGGGCGGGCGCATGACGGCGGGCAAGGGCCTGGTCATCGGCTACTTCGCGCAGCAGGAACTCGACGTGCTGAGCCTGGACGACGGCCCGCTGATGCACATGGTGCGGCTGGCGCGCGACGTTGGGCCGCCGGCGCGCGAGCAGGAACTGCGCGATTTCCTCGGCCGCTTCCGCTTCACCGGCGAGATGGCGCACCAGGCCGTGGGTTCGCTGTCGGGCGGCGAGAAGGCGCGCCTGGTGCTGGCCATGCTGGTCTGGCAGCGCCCCAACCTGCTGCTGCTCGACGAACCCACCAACCACCTCGACCTGACGACGCGCGAAGCCTTGTCGGTGGCGCTCAACGAGTTCGAAGGCACGGTCATGCTGGTCAGCCACGACCGCGCGCTGCTGCGCGAGACCTGCGACGAGTTCTGGCTCGTCACGCGCGGCGGCGTGCTGCCTTTCGACGGCGACCTCGACGACTACCAGAAGTGGCTGCTCGACGTTTCGCGCGCCACGGCGCGCGGCCTGCCGCCGCCCGAACCGCCGCGGCCCGCCGCGCTGGCCGCTGCTGCACCGGCCCCCAGAGCCACTGCGGCCGTGCCCCAGCCCGCGGCGCCGGCACGACGCGAGCAGCGCACGCCAGCATCGCCACCGGCACCGGCCCCCCGCGATGACCGCAAGGGCGCCAAACAATCGCGCGCCCGCCAGGCCGAAACGACACGCCCGCTGCGGGTTGAACTGCAACACATCGACGAGCGGCTGGCGCGGCTGGGCGAGGAGAAGTCCGAGGTCGAGGCGCTGCTGTCGCAGCCCACGGCGCAGGCCGACGACTTTGCCGAGTACGGCCGCCGCCTGGCCCACGTGCAGGCCGAGACGGCGATGCTCGAGGAGCGCTGGTTGTACCTGCAGAGCGAACTCGAAGCGCTGCAGGCCCGCGCCTGAGCGCATGTGCGTCTGCCGGCCGGGCGGGCCGGTACGACGCAATGCCCTCAGGCTTCGCGGCCCGCCAGCAGGTCCAGCATCAGCTCGATGCGTGCCTGAACGGGCGTCATTGGGCCTGCCGACGGCAGCGCGTCGGGCGGCGCACCGACGACGCCGCCCAGCAGGCAGCGCGAGGCCCGGCGCACCGCAACGCCGGCGGCCATGGCGCGCCGCGCGGCGTCGGTCAGCTCGAGGTGCACGCTGCCGTTGCCGGTGCCGGCGATGACGATGCCCTGCGCACCTGCGGCCACCAGCGCGTCCAGCGTGCGCGCGCGGGCGCCGGCATGGCTGGTGACGATGTCCACCACCGGCCACCGCGCCGGGTCGCCCAGAGCCTGCGCAGCCGCGTGCAGCGGTGCGTCGGGCCAGGCCCGAAACAGCCGCATGCGGCCGTCTTCCACCACGCCCAGCGGCCCGCCGTCGCCCGAGCCGAAGGCATCGACGCGCCAGCCGTGCAGCTTGCGCAGGTCCATCCCGGCATGTACGCACCCGGCCAGCACCGCCACCACGCCGCGCGCGCCGGCCACGCGGGCTACGGTCACGGCGTCCAGCAGGTTCTGCGGGCCATCGGCCGACAGCGCCGTGGCCGGCCGCATGGCCGCCGTCAGCACCAGCGGCTTGGCCGTGGCCAGCGTGCGGTGCAGGAACCAGGCGGTCTCCTCCAGCGTGTCGGTGCCGTGCGTCACGATCACTGCGACGACCTCGGGCCGCGCCAGCTGCCAGCCCGCGCGCTCCCGCAACGCGGCCCAGGTGGCATGGTCCATGTCGGAGCTGTCCAGCCGGGCCAGCGTTTCGGCTTCGATCGGCTGCGCGGCCAGCGCCGGCACCGCGGCCACCAGGTCCTGCGCCGCCAGCGCGCCGGACTTGTAGCCGACGAGGTCGTCGGCCCGCGCCGAGGTGCCGGCGATGGTGCCGCCGGTGCCGATGATCACCACCACGCCAGCCGTGCTTTGCATTCGATCGCTTTCTGGATGAAAATACAGTTACTGGATAAACACCCAGGCCGGAAACCCGATGCAAGCCATGGAAGACAGCCCCAAGCTCACCGCCCGCCAGCAACAGGTGCTGGACCTCGTGCAAAGCGCGATCGAACGCACGGGTGCACCGCCGACACGCGCCGAGATCGCCGCCGAGCTGGGTTTCAAGTCGGCCAACGCCGCCGAAGAACACCTGCAGGCGCTGGCGCGCAAGGGCGTCATCGAACTCGTGGGCGGCACCTCGCGCGGCATCCGTTTGAAGTCTGACACATTGCGCGCGCTCAACGCGGCGCGGCTGTCGCCCTACGGCAAGCAGTACCAGCTGCCCTTGCCGGCGATGGCGCAACTGACGCTGCCGCTGGTCGGCCGCGTGGCCGCCGGCAGCCCGATCCTGGCGCAGGAGCACATCGACCAGACCTACCTGATGGAAGCGTCGATGTTCCCGCGCCGGCCCGACTACCTGCTCAAGGTGCGCGGCATGAGCATGCGCGACGCCGGCATCATGGACGGCGACCTGCTCGCCGTGCAGAAGGCCAAGGACGCCAAGAACGGCCAGATCGTGGTCGCGCGGCTGGGCGACGACGTCACCGTCAAGCGCCTGCGCCGCACCAAGGCCGGCATCGAGCTGATCCCCGAGAACCCCGATTTCCAGACCATCCTGGTGCCGCTGGATGCCACCGATTTCGAGCTCGAAGGCATCGCCGTCGGGCTGATCCGCAACACCATGCTGATGTGACGATGACCGCCATGCTTGCGCCCCGCCGCCCCACCCCCTCGCCGCGCCCGCCGCGCGCCCTGCCGCCGCGCAAGGCGAGGTGCGCCGCCGAATGCGAGCAGCTCGAGCAACTGCCCAACATCGGCCCGGCCATCGCCGCCGATCTGCGGTCGATCGGCGTCTTGCACCCGGCCGAACTGGCGGCACAGGACGCGTTCCAGCTCTACCGGCAGCTCTGCGCCGCCACCGGCAAGCGGCAGGATCCCTGCGTGCTCGACACTTTCATCGCCGCCGTCGACTTCATGCGCGGCGGCGAACCGCGGCCGTGGTGGGCCTACACCGCGGCGCGCAAGGCACAGTACGGGGCCCTGTAGCAGATCGCCGGCGCCTGCCGGAAGGCCGCCCTATCCTCCCGGCTTGACCACCAGCACCTGCGCCGGCGCGTCCTGCGGCCAGACCGGCACGTACTGCACCGCCGCCCAGGGCTGAACGAAGCTGCGGAAGAACGGCGAGAACAAAATCCCGCTCTGCCCCGTGGAGTGCATGAAGCGCGACTGCGCCGGGTCGCCCAGGTCGTAGACCGCACGCAGGCTCGGCCCGTGTTCGTCGAGGTAGAGCTCGCCGGTCGTGGCATCGGGCCGCAGTCCGACGCGCGCGGCGTTCACGGTGTGGGTATCGCCGCCCACCGGAACGCGCAGTTCGAACCAGCGCGCCAGCGCCCTGACGCGGCTGAACGGCCGGTGCTCCGAACGTGCCTGGTGCGCCTGGCCCCACTGCCACTTCGAGACGTCGCTGCCGAAGCGGGCCTGCAGTTCATCCAGCGCCCGCGTCAGCGCCGCGCCGCTTTGCATGGCGCAGGTTTCCGCCAGCGGCGTGCCGAGGTCGTCGCACCAGCTCGCGTCGTCACGTGCCAGCACACCTTCCAGTGCGTCCTGGAAGGTGCGCGTGGCCAGCGAACGGTCCCACAGCGCAGGGCCCGCGTCGTCCTGGAAGATGCCCCGGGCCAGTTGACGCTGCCAGGCCCACAGGATCAGCGGCGCGGCGCGGTCGGCCGCCATCGTGCCGTCGAAGGCCTGCAGCTGCGCCTGCGCCGCCGCGGCCAGCGGGTGCGCCGACGCGGCCTGCTGCAGCCAAGGCAGAAGCACCAGGGCGGCGAGCGACTTCTCGTCGGCCTGCATGGCCGCCAGGTCGTCGATGGCGTGCCTGGGCCGCGCCTGCAGCATCTGCTCGATGCGTTGCTGCCTGTAGGGCAAGGCCCATTCGCTGGTGATGTAGTGCGGGTAGCCTGGCGCGGTGACGCGCTGGTTGGCGGTGGCGATCCAGCCGCGCCCGGGGTCGGCCTCGCGCGGGGTCTCGTCGACGGGGACCCAGCCGGCCCAGTCGTAGCGCGCGTCCCAGCCCGGTGCCGGCACCAGGCCCTGGAGGTCGTTTTCTGGCTTGCGCACGGGGACGCGACCGGGCGCGATGACGCCGATGCGGCCGTCGCGGTCGGCCACCGCCATGTTCTGCATCGGCGCACTCCAGCCGCGCGTGGCGTCGAAGAACTGCGGCACCGACGTGGCACGCTGCATCGCCAGGCTGGCCGCCAGCAGGGCGGCGTCGGCATCCAGCGCCGTCCAGCGCATGGCCAGGGCGTAGCCGGGTTTGTCGCGCGGGCCCAGCACATCGGCGGTGTTGCCGGCGTCGGAGATCACCGGCCCGTGGCGGGTGCGCCGCCACGTCACGGGCACATCGGGACGGCCCTTGACCTTGATGACCTCGGTCCCGGTCTCGAAGGCCGCCCAGCCCTCGGGAGTGCGGTAGCGGCCGGCGTCGGCGGGGTCGATCTGCTCGAGGTACAGGTCCTGGACGTCGGGGCCGGTGTTGGTGAAGCCCCAGGCGATGTGCTGGTTCTGCCCCAGCACCACCACCGGCAGGCCCGGCAGCGTCGCGCCGGCCACCTTCAGGCCGGGTGCCTCGAGCCGCGCGAAGTACCACAGCGCCGGCGCGCTGAGCTTGAGGTGCGGGTCGTTGGCCAGCAGCGGCCGGCCGGTGGTGGTGTGCGACCCGGCGACGACCCAGTTGTTGGAGCCCACGCCCTCCACGCCCGAAGGCGGGGCGATCTCGGGCAGCCGCTGCCAGGCGGTCTGCACCGCCCCGTTGTCGAGGCCGAGGTCGCGGAACAGCGCTGCGTAGTCGGCGGTGGCCGGCAGCGTTTCCCCCGGGTAGGCCGGCAGCAGCTGGTTGACGCGTGCCACCGGCATCTGCAGCGCCAGGCGCAGGCGCAGCAACTCGGTGGTCCAGTTTGCGCCCAGGTCCCAGGCCATCATGATGGCCCAGGCCAGGCTGTCCACCGGATCCCAGGGCTCGGGATCGATGCCCAGGATCACGAACTCCGGCGGCCGCGCGCGCAGTTCCTGGCGCAGCACGGCGTTGACGCCGGCGGCGTAGGCCTGCAGCGCAGCGCGCGATGCGGCGTTCAGGCGCTGCCACTGCGCGGCGGCGGCCCGGCGCACACCCAGCGCGCGCAGGAAACGATCGGTGTCGAGCGCGCTCTCGCCGAAGACCTCGGCCAGCCGGCCGGCGCCGATGCGGCGGTGGGTTTCCATCTGCCACAACCGGTCCTGCGCGTGGACCACGCCGAGACCGAAGTAGGCGTCGTTCTCGCTGCCGGCACGCACGTGCGGGATGCCGTGCGCGTCGCGCTCGATGCGCACTTCACCGGCCGCGCCGGCCAGCGTGATCTCACCCGCGGTGCGCGGCAGCGTGCGCTGCCCATACCAGGCCACCGCCACCACGGCCGCAGCCGGCAGCAGCAGCGCCGTCCAGGCCGCCCTCTTCAACCACTTCTTCGCCACCTTATCCTCGCCCGCAGTCCGACAGCCGAGAGCGTAGCGCGCGCCGAGGTCGCCGCCATCGGGGTTCGCCTGTGGCCCGTGACAAAGCGGTGAACTGGCCGCCGAATGCCGCCCTACTCGGCGCTTTGCCGCCAGCCAGCCGCACCACCATAGCGCTCAAGTCCAGCCCTTGTGTGCCCGATATCACAGCCATGATCATGTCGCAGCAAGTCCTGCCCCGCTGGGGCCGCCGCTCCAGGCTGGCGGCACCCAGCAGCCTGCGCACCGAGGTCTGTCCGCCCACGCTGCGCCACGCCCCCGCCGGCGCCTGGCAGCGTGCGATGTTCTGGCTGCTCGCGCCGTCGCCGCAGGATGCCGCACCGGCGCCCAACCGGATGCCCGCAGTGCGCAGCGAATTCACCACCCTGCTGGCCGACATCGACAGCGACGAGGCGTGCGCCCTGCGCCGGCACATCGCCGAGGCGCGCTCGCTGCGCGACCTGTGGCACTTGCGCTCCGCCGCCTACCGCGTCATCGGCCTGGCGCACAGCCAGAGCGTGGCCGACGAAAGACTGGCGCTGCTGAACCGCCATTTCCCGACGCGGGCGCCACGCTCGCAGTTCGCGACGCTGTGATGCAGGTCGCCGCGCCGCGCCACTTCAGCCCGGGCGCCGGCGTCCCGGGCGGGCGCAGCGCGCGGCTGGCCGCGCGGCGTGCCTTCGTGGAACTCAAGATCACGTTCATGCAGGCCCTGGCCGACCTGCCGCAGGCGCGCTGGCTGCATGCCCAGGTGCGCAGCGCCGAAGAGCCGGTGGACCTGTGGCTGCTGCGGGCGCCCGTCTTCGCTGCCCTCGACGGCGTAGACCCTGAATTTCGCCAACGCCGGCGGGCGCTGCGCCGCGGTCTCGATTCGGTGTTCCCCGAGCTCGAGTCGGCCAGTGGCTTCGTGCCGTTCTGACGCGCTGCGGCGTCAGCGCTTCACGCGTGCCTTGAAGATGCGGCGGAACGTGTCCACCTTGGGCGCCACCACGAACGCGCAATAACCCTGGTTGGGGTGGTTCGCGAAGTAGTGCTGGTGCTCGTCCTCGGCGCGCGAGTAGTTGGCCAGCGGCAGCACCTCGGTGACGACGCGCCCGCGCCATGCCGCGTTGGCCTGCGCCACTACCTCGCGCACCACCGGCTCCTGCGCGGCGTCGTGCAGGTAGATGCCGCTGCGGTATTGCGGGCCGATATCGTTGCCCTGCTGGTTCAGCGTCGTCGGGTCGTGGATGTTGAAGAAGATCGCGAGCACCTCGGGCAGTGAGATGCGGTCGGCGTCGAAGCTCACCCGCACGACCTCGGCGTGGCCGGTGGTGCCGCTGCAGACCTGCTCGTAGCTCGGGTTCACGACGTGACCGTTGGCGTAGCCGCTTTCGACCGCGGTGACACCGTCGACGAGTTCGTACACCGCCTCCAGGCACCAGAAGCAGCCGCCGCCGAGGGTGATGAGCTCTTGATTCACGCTGCTGGCTCCTTGATGGCTGCTTGCCCGCTGGTCACCGTCGCACCCGCGCGCGACTCCTTACACTCGCGGGGATTATCCGGAGATCACCGCCATGCCGAGCAAGTTCACCTGGGATGACCCTTTCTTCTTCGACAGCCAGCTCAGCAGCGACGAGCGCGCCGTTCGCGATGCCGCCGCCGCCTACTGCCAGGAGCGGCTGCAGCCGCGCGTGCTGATGGCCGCGCGCCACGAGACCTTCGACCGCACGATCATGAACGAGATGGGCGAACTGGGCCTGCTGGGCAGCACCATCGAAGGCTACGGCTGCGCCGGCCTGAACTACGTCTGCTACGGCCTGGTGGCGCGCGAAGTGGAACGTGTCGACTCCGGCTACCGCAGCGCGATGAGCGTGCAGAGCTCGCTCGTCATGCACCCCATCCACGCCTACGGCAACGAGGCGCAGCGCCAGAAGTACCTGCCCAGGCTGGCCAGCGGCGAGTGGATCGGCTGCTTCGGCCTCACCGAGCCCAACCATGGCAGCGACCCGGCGGGCATGCTCACGCGCGCCAAGCCGGTGGACGGCGGCTACCGGCTCAAGGGCAGCAAGATGTGGATCACCAACAGCCCGATCGCCGACGTCTTCGTCGTCTGGGCCAAAACGGAAGACGCCGCCGGCAAGGTCGGCGGCCAGGAGAGCATCCACGGCTTCATCCTCGACAAGGGCATGAAGGGCCTCACCGCGCCCAAGATCGAAGGCAAGATGAGCCTGCGCGCCAGCATCACCGGCGAGATCGTGATGGACGACGTGTTCGTGCCGGCGGAGAACCTGCTGCCCGGCGTGCACGGCCTGAAGGGACCCTTCGGCTGCCTGAACAAGGCGCGCTACGGCATCGCCTGGGGCGCCCTGGGCGCGGCCGAATTCTGCTGGCATGCCGCGCGCCAGTACACGATGGATCGCCAGCAGTTCGGCCGCCCGCTGGCCGCAAACCAGCTGATCCAGAAGAAGCTGGCCGACATGCAGACCGAGATCACGCTCGGCCTGCAGAGCGTGCTGCGCGTGGGCCGCCTGATGGACGAGGACCGCGCGGCGCCGGAGATGATCAGCCTCGTCAAGCGCAACAGCTGCGGCAAGTCGCTGGAGATCGCCCGCCTGGCACGCGACATGCACGGCGGCAACGGTATCCACGACGAGTACCACGTCATCCGCCACATGATCAACCTGGAGACGGTCAACACCTACGAAGGCACGCACGACGTGCACGCGCTGATCCTGGGCCGCGCACAGACAGGGCTGCAGGCCTTCTTCTGATCGCTGCGCGCGCGACGGTGTGAACGAGCTCTTCCTGAGCCTGGGCCTGGCGTCCTGGAAACCGCTGCTGGCCGCGCTGCTGTTCCCGCCGCTGCCCTTCCTGGTGCTGGTGGTCGCCGGGGCACGGCTGATGTTCCGCCGCCGCGGTCTGGCCTGGCTGCTCGTGCTGCTGGGGGTGGCCGGCGTGTGGCTCGGCAGCACGAGCCTGGTCAGCGGCGGCCTCGAGCGCTGGCTCTTGAAGCCACCGCCGGCGTTGACCGAGAGCCAGATCACCGAGCTCAAGCGCGCGCCCAGGACCGCCATCGTCGTGCTCGGAGGCGGGCGCCGCCACGATGCACCCGAGTACGGCGTGGCCACGCTCAACAGCATCGGCATGGAGCGGCTGCGCTACGGGCTGTGGCTGTCGCGCCAGACCGGTCTGCCGGTGGCCTTCAGCGGTGGCCTGGCGCCCGGCAGCGAACCCGGCGCCACCGAGGCGGACATCGCCGCGCGCATCGCCGAGCGCGAGTTCGGCCGCCCGCTGCGCTGGACCGAGGCCGAGTCGCGCGACACGCGAGAGAACGCGATCAAGACGGTGTCGCTGCTGGCGCCGCAGGGCATCGAGCGCATCGTGCTGGTGACGCACGCCTACCACATGCGCCGTGCGCTGCGCAACTTCGAGCGCGCCCTCGCAGCCGCCGGCGCGAACATGCGCATCACGACCGCGCCGATGGCCGTGTCGGGCCGCTTCGAGATGACCTTGCTCGACTGGCTGCCGAGCACGGCGGGGTTCGCGCAGACGCGGCGCGTGCTGCACGAGTACGTCGGACTGCTCGCCGGCGCTTGAGCGGTCGGAGCGGCGCGCCGACCGCCAACGCTCAAGGCCTCAACGGCGGCAGTCGCAAGGCTTCCTTCTGCGCCGCCCGCTGCGCCTCCTCCTCGGCCCGCGCCTCGGCGCGCTCGCGCTCGGCCTGTGCCGCCTGCAGCGCCTTGATGCGGCGCACATGTTCGGCCGCATTGGAGCGGCGGAAGCCGTCCATCAGCACGGCATCGACCTTCATGCCCTGGGCCGCCATGCGCTCGGACAGGCGCAGGCCGGCAGCCGGATCGCCGCCGAGTACGGCCACCACCTCGTTGGCGAACAGGTCGGCGCTGCCGACGATGCCGTCCACCGCGATCGCTTTTTCGGCGTGCGCCTCGGCAGCCGACAGCAGCATGCCCGCCCCCGGCACCGCCAGCGCCAGGATCTTGCCGACCATGAAGCCGGTGCTCATGCCCTCGGTCCTCTGCACTGCCGCGATCGCGCTCTGGCTGGCCTGGAAGTAGGTGCCAAAGGCCGCCAGCCAGCGAAACTCGTCGCGGTTGCGGGCCTCGATCATCGCGTTGGCGGGGATCTTGGCGCGGCGATTGCCCAGGCGCCAGAAGACATCGGGGTCGGCGTCGAAGGCACTCGCGGTGACGGCGCCGGCGCAGCCGGTCTGCGTCTCGACCTCGAGCTTGCGGCCGCTGTCCAGCGTGATCGTCATGCCCTTGCCCGCGCTGGCCTCGCCGCGCGCCTGCAGCACCACGTCCCAGAAGCCCTGGTCGTCGCTGGAGACGATCGAGCCGCCCGTGAACCACGCGCTCATCTCGAAACGCGTGCCGCCGCCGGGCAAGGGGCGGTCGTTCATCGCCACCACCGCGTCGCCGAGATGCAGTTCCTCGGGCGCGCCCTCGTCGACCCAGACCACGCGCCACTTCTCGTCCATGGCCGTGACCTCGCGAAACAGCCGCAGGTCAGTCGCCGACAACTGCTTGCGCAAGGCATGCACCGACAACAGCACGAAGGGCTCGATCTCGGTGGTGGCGTGGCACAAGGCCTCGGCGGCCCAGGCCACCTGGACCGCCGCGGCACGGAACTTCACTTCCTGCTCGAAGCGGGTCTTGAACAGGTCGCGCTCGAAGGCGCGGTCGTAGGGCACCTGGGCCACCGCACCGGCGGCCAGGGCAAGCAGCAGCGCCGGGGTCAGGGCAGGCAGCAAGCGCAGGTGCAACATGGCTGCGATTCTGCGCCGCTGCGTTCAGATCAACAGCGCGACCGCGAAGATGCCAATCATCATGAAGGCGATCACCACCTTGGCTAGCAAGCCGGCCATGATGCCCAGCCAGGTCGCCACCCCCACCTTCAGCGCCTGGCCATGGGCGCCGGCATCGGCGCGCCGCGCCAGGTACTCGCCCACCGCGGCCCCCACCAGCGGCATGAAGAGCACGCCCACCAGGCCCATGAACAGCCCGACCACCGTGCCCAGCGCCGCGCCCCACAGCGCCAGACGGCTGGCGCCGGCCCTCTGCGCGCCCAGCAGACCGGCGGCGTAGTCCAGCACCCAGGCCAGCACCGCCAGCACGGCCACCACCGCCAGCGTGCCGGCGCCGACATGGCTGAAGTCGTCGATCCAGGCACCCAGCACGATGCCCAGCAGCACCAGCGCCGTACCGGGCAGCGCCGGCAGCACGGTGCCGGCGAGGCCGGCGCCGATCAACAGCACCGCCAGCAACCACAGGAGCGTCGACGTCATCGGGCCTCCGCTGCAGATCGAGCCTGCGATGATGCCCGCTCCACTGGCGGTGTACCCAGTCGCGCTGTGGCCTTGGGCGTTGCCGGTGGATCGAGCGGCGCTTTTGCCCCACACTCCCCGGTGCGCAGCACCTTCGTGCCGCGACCGACAAGGAATTCGAGCGATGAAGCAATGGCTGATCGGGGCTTTGGTGGCAGTGGTGGCAGCAACGTCCGTGCCCACGGACGCCGAGGCGCGGCGTTTCGGCGGCGGCGGCTCCAGCGGGCTGCAACGCAGCATGCCGGCACGCACGGCGCCCAACGCACCCCCGCCCAAGCCGGCCACGCCGGCGCAACCGCAGCAGGCCGCGCCTGCGAATGCGGCAACGGCTGGCGCCGCCCCGGCGGCGGCCGCGGCCAAGCGTTCGTGGATGGGTCCGATCGCCGGCCTGGCCGCCGGCCTGGGTATCGCCGCGCTGATGAGTCATCTCGGCCTGGGCGAGGCCTTCGGCAACTTCCTGATGCTGGCGCTGCTGGCCGTGGCTGCGATCGTCCTCGTGCGTTTCGTGATGCGCCGCATGGCCGGCGGCACGCCGGCGCGCGGCCCGGCGCTGGCCGGCGCGAGCGGACCGTCGCCGTGGCAGGCTCCGGCGGCCAGCGAACGCAGCGCGCTGGATGCAGCACCGGCATCGGCCTCGGTGCCGCAGGCGTCCGGCGAGGCGGCTCTGTCGCCCGCCGCAGCCACTGCGCCCGCCGTGCCGGCCGCCTTCGTGCCCGCGGCCTTCGACAGCGAAGGCTTCTCGCGCATCGCCAAGATGATCTTCATCCGCATGCAGGCCGCCAACGACAGCGCCGACCTCGACGACCTGCGCCGCTTCACGACGCCCGAGATGTTCGCCGCCTCGCGGCTGGAGATCCAGGAGCGCGGTGCCGCGGCGCAGCACACCGACGTGGTGCGCGTCGACGCCGATGTGCTGGACGTGGCCAATGAGGCCGACCGGCAGATCGTCAGCGTGCGCTTCCATGGCCAGATCGTCGAGCAAGCCGGTGCCGCGCCGGCGGACTTCGACGAGATCTGGCACCTCGCCAAGCCGCACGACGACAGCCGCAGCTGGGCCATTGCCGGCATCGAGCAGAGCCACTGAGCTGCGAGCGTTGCGAGCACTGTGAAGGGGCCTGCGGGCCCCTTCGCCTTTGTCGCTGCGCGATGCCGGATAGCATGGAGTGATGAATCTGCATCGCGCTCTTGTTCGAGCCCTGCTCGCCGTGACCACGGCCACCGTGCTGGCCGCCTGCGCGTCGGCGCCGCGCACCGCCGCCGCGCCCGCCCCCGAGCCTGCGATCGCGCCCAGCCCGGCGCTGCGTGCCGAGGGCCTGCCGCCGCTGCCGCAGCGGCTGCTGGCGCCGATCCAGCGCTGGACGGCGGTCAGCGGCCACAACTTCGTCGACTGGCACCCGGTGCGGCGCGAGATGCTGGTGTCGCACCGGCCGCCGGGCGCCAGCACGACGCAGCTGTTCCGCGTGCGCGCCCCGCTGGCCGTGCCCGAACCGCTGACCGATGCCACCGACCCCGTGACGATGGCGAACTGGGAGCCGCGCGACGGCCGCTACATCGTCTTCGCACGCGGCAGCGGCGGCAACGAGGCCTTCCAGCTCTACCGGCTGGACCCCGCGACACGTGCCGTGACCCTGCTCACCGACCCGGATCAGCGCCATGCGCTGCAAGCCTGGGTGAAGTCCATCTCGCTGGCGGTGGTGACCTCGGTGCCGCTGGACCGCACCGCCGTCGGCGGGCGACGCAGCGAGATCACGACCACGGTGACGCTCGTCGACCCGCTGCAGCCGGCAGCACGCCGCGTGGTGGCCCAACTGCCGGGTGGCGGCTGGTTCGGCGCCGAAGTGTCGCCCGACGAGCGACAGCTGGCGATCACGCGCTACCTGTCCGCTTCCGAGTCCGAGGTCTGGCTCATCGACCTGGAAGGCGGCCAGCGTCGCCGTCTGCTGCCGGCCGCTGGGGAAACGCTGCGCGCCAGCCACTTCGTCGCCGAGTGGACGCCCGACGGCCGCGCGCTGCTGCTCACCAGCGACCGTGCGGGCGAATTCCGCGAACTGATGCAGCTGGAACTGGCCGGCTCGACGCTGACGCGGCTGTCGGCCGGCATCTCCTGGGACACCGGCGGCGGCACGCTCAGCGCCGACGGCCGCTGGCTGGCCTTCACCGCCAACGTCGACGGGCGCGACGAACTGCGCTTGCGCGACCGCGGCGCCGAGCACGCCCTGCCGCGCCTGCCCGGCGGCAGCGTCGGCCGCATCGCCTTCCACCGCGCACGGGCCGAACTGGCGCTGGTGGTCAACAGCGCACAGGGGCCTGCGCAGGTTCACAGCGTGGACATGGCGAGCGGCGCGGTGCAGGCCTGGACGCGGCCCACGGCCGACCCGGCGCTGGACCTGGCGCGCATCCCCGACCAGCAGATCGTGCGCTGGCGTGCCTTCGACGGCCGCACCATCAGCGGCGTACTGACCTTGCCGCCGGCCCGCTACGCCGGGCCGCGGCCGGTGGTGATGGCGATGCACGGCGGCCCGGAGTCGCAGGCCAAGCAGGGCTGGCAAGGGCGGCTCAATTTCCTCGTGCAGGAGCTCGGCGTGGCGGTGCTGGAGCCCAACGTGCGCGGCTCCAGCGGCTACGGCAAGTCCTTCCTGGCGCTGGACAACGGCCGCCTGCGCGAGGACTCGGTCAAGGACATGGGCAGCGCCATCGACTGGGTCGCCACCCAGCCCCGGCTCGACGCCAAGCGGGTACTCGTCAGCGGCGGCAGCTACGGCGGCTACATGGCGCTGGCCGCCAGCGTGCGCCTGGCCGACCGCATCGCCGGCGCCGTGAGCGTGGTCGGCATCAGCAACTTCGTCAGCTTCCTGGAGAACACCGAAAGCTACCGCCGCGACTTGCGGCGCGTGGAATACGGCGACGAGCGCGACCCCGCGATGCGCGCCTTCCTGCAGGGCATTTCGCCGTTGAACCTGGCCGACAACATCGGCAAGCCCTTGTTCGTGGTGCAGGGCAAGAACGACCCGCGCGTGCCGTGGACCGAAAGCGAGCAGATCGTGCGCCGCCTGCAGGCCCGCGGCACCCCCGTGTGGTACCTGCTGGCCGACAATGAAGGCCACGGCTTTGCGCGCCGCGAGAACGCCGACTTCTACTTCGCTGCGCTGGCGACCTTCATCGAGCAGACGCTGTTGCGCTGAGCGGCAAGCCCGTCCTGGTGGATGAGTCAAGGTGTCACAGTTCTTCAAGACCTCGACGACCTGGGTGGTGGACTTTCGCTACCAGGGGCGCCCGCGCCGCTGGTTCAAGGCCTTCGACCCGGGTGTCGACGCTCACGGGAAGGTAAGCACCTTGCTGCACGACCTGTACGGCGAACGGGCGCAATTGGTCGAGGTGCGAAAGGCCACGCCGGAAGAGGAGACCCAGTACCTGCGTGGCGAGGAAGCGAAGAACGTGTTCTGTCCCACCGGCAGGCCCGCGCGGAGCGATCGCGAACCCTGACCGCGTCAGCAAGCCCGCCCGCAGCCACGGACCACTGCGGACCGCAGCGCCCGCGCGGTGGTCTAGACCTCGTTCGCCGCCAGTAGCCGCGCCGGCTCGACCGGCGCGCCGGCCCGCTGGGCACCCAACCATGCCAGCGCCAGGTCTCCCGGCATCGGCCGCGCGAGCAGGTACCCCTGAGCCTCGTCGCAACCATGCCGACGCAGGAATGCCATTTGTTCCTGCGTCTCCACGCCCTCGGCGATGACACGAAGCTGTAGGTGGTGGGCCAGTCCGATGATGGCGATGACGATCACCGCATCGTCCGGGTCGACCGCCACGTCGCGCACGAAGGAGGCATCGATCTTCAGCCGGTCCACCGGGAAACGCTTGAGATACGACAGCGAAGAGTAGCCGGTGCCGAAGTCGTCGATCGACAGCCCGACGCCCAGTCTCATCAAGCGGTCCATGGTTTGCAGATTGGATTCCAGGTCCAACAGACTGGACTCGGTGATCTCCAGATCCAGTCGGCAGGCGGGCAGACCGCTGGCGAGAAGCGCGCCTTGTACGACGCGATCGAGTTGGGGGTGGCGGAACTGGCGCGCCGACAGGTTGACCGCGATGCCCGGCAGCTGTCCTGCGCCGACCCGCACGCTTGCGGCCCAGCGGCAGGCCTCGCGCAACACCCACTCGCCGACTTCGACGATGAGCCCGATGTCCTCCAGGATCGGAATGAAGACCGCCGGCGGCACCGAGCCCAGGCGTGCATTGTTCCAGCGCAGCAGCGCTTCGAAGCCGATCACCGCGCCGTCGGCGATGGCCACCTTGGGCTGGTAGTGCAGCGAGAATTCGCCCCGCGCCAGCGCGCCACGCAACTCGTTGCCCAGTTCCAGCCGCTCGTGGGCGCGCGCGTTGATCTCCTTGGTGAAGAACTCGAAACCGTTGCGCCCGTTTTCCTTGGCGCGGTACATGGCGGCATCGGAATTCATCAGCAGCAGGTCGACGCTGTCGCCGTCCTGGGGATAGATCGCGATGCCGACGCTGGCGGTGACATAGACCTCCCTCGATCCGATGGCATAGGGGCGCACCGACTGCTCCAGGATATGGGCCGCGACGCGCACCGCCTCTTCGTCGAGGGCGATGTTCTCGAGGATCACGGTGAACTCGTCGCCGCCGAGCCGGCTGACGGTGTCGGTCGACCTCACCACCTCACCGAGGCGCCCCGCCACCTGCTTGAGCAATTCGTCGCCCGCCGCATGGCCGAGCGAGTCGTTGATGTTCTTGAAGTTGTCGAGATCGACGAACAATAGCGCGACGCGGTGGTGTTGGCGGTCCGCGGCGTGCATCGCGTGGGTGAGTCGGTCGCCGAACAGGAAGCGGTTGGGCAGCCCGGTCACCGGATCGTAGTTGGCGAGGAAGGCCAGGCGGTCCTCGGACTGCTTGCGCTCGGTGACGTCGATGGCGACGCCGATGGCCCCCTTGACGTTGCCGGCATCGTCGCGCAGCGGCGAGTAGCGCAGTTCGAATGCGACTTCGCCGATCTGGCGCGTGCAGGCGAAGGCCTGGCCGGCGAGCACGCGGCGCGTGTCCTCGACGATCTCGGGCACGGCGGCGTAGACCTCGAACAGCGAGAGACCGACCACCTGGCCGGGCTTCAGGCCCATGGCCTGCAGTCCCTTGCCTTCCGAAAGCAGGAAGCGGCCTTCGCCGTCGATCATCCACAGCACCACCGGCAGGCCCTCGATCACCTTGCGCAGCGTTTCCTCGCTCTCGTGCAGGGCACGCACGGTGCGTTCGCGCTCGGTGACATCCATCACGGTGCCGATCATGCGCAGCGCAGCGCCGGCGGCGTCGCGAATGATCTCGGCGTTCTCGCGCACGAAGCGGACCTCGCCGCCGGGCAGCACGATGCGGTGGGTGATGTCGTAGGGTTCGCCGTCGGCGAGTGCACGACTCACCGCCTGCTCGACGACGGACCGGTCATCGACATGAACGCGGTCCATGAAAGCCTCGAGGCTGGCCGCGAACTGGGATCTGTCGATGCCGAAGATGCGATAGGTCTCCTCGGACCAGAAGAGCCGGTTCTCGGCGATGCGCAAGTCCCAATTGCCCATGGCGGCGATGTGTTGTGCGCGCATCAGGCTGTCCTGCACCTCGACCATCTGCAGCGCCTGCAGCCGCAGCGCGCCGGCCTTGGCGCCGATCTGGCGGTTCTTGCGCATGACCACGACCAGCGAGGTCGTCAGCGACAGCGCGAACAGGGTGCCCAGCGCGTAGAGCGTGAGCACGATCTCGCGCTGGTGGCGCTGGTAGACGCTGGGCAGCGGATGGAGGATCGTCGCCCGGGACGCGATCTCGGGCGGCAGCGTCAGTCCTGCGCGCTGCAGTTCACGGGCGTCGACGAGGTACTCGTTCGGGCTTTCCTCCACCGGCGCGATCGCGCTGATGGGCGTGCCGGCGAAGTGACGGACGACGAGGCGCGCAGCGGTCTCGCCCTGCGCGACGCCGCTGGTGACGTAGCCGCCCAGCACCCCCTTGAAGAGATAGACGTCCTCCATGCTGATCACCGTGTGCCGGTCCAGGGCAGCGATGGCGGCAATGCTCTCGTTCAGCATCAGCCGCGTCCCGGCAGCATTGACCAGCGCACCCAGGGTGGTCAGGACGATGAAGCGCTCGGGGCCCGAGCGCAGGCCGTCGAGCACCTTGTCGAGGCTGCGATCGGCGACGAAGCGGGCGCGTATGCCGGCATGCCTGGCCAGCTCGCCGCGGACCTCCTGCTCGATGGCGAGGTAGGTCTCGGAGGCATCGCCGACGACCACGACGTCGCTGGCGTCCGGGGCGATCAGCCGCACCAGATCGAGGTTGGGAGCGATCTCCTTGCGTTCGAAGACCCCGGTCACGCGCGTCGGGTCCAGGCGCGACTTGACGCCGAAGTCGTTCACGCCCGAAAAGACGATCGGCGCCGAGGGGAAGATGCGGCTCAGGTGGTCGAGCGCGAACACCAGGGCGTTGTCGTCGGTGACGTAGACCACGCCGGGCGTGTAGCCGCTGTACTTGAGGGCCAGATGATCGGCCATCAGCCTGGCGTAGGCCTTGTCGTAGCGCACGCGCTTGGTGTCCAGGTACTCCGTGCTGACGCCGTATCCGGTGGCGGCGTCCTTGGCCAGGCCGCCGAGGAATCCCTCGTGCTGGCGCTTGGTCCACGGGTACTCCTGGCTGTACGAGTGCAGGACGAACACCTCCCGGCGTTGGGCAGCATGGGCGTCCAGGGCGGCGAGAAGGAACAGCAGGACCAGTACGATCCGATGCGCCCACGAGCTGCCCGCGTCGAAGACATTCAACCTCATGGTCCCTCTTCGGCCGATCGTCATGCTCCCTTGAGTCCGTACGGCCCGATATCCGGGCGGGCCGGCTCGTCGCAAGCCGGGTACCCAAGTCTTCACGGTCCGCGGCTTGCTGCAGTGCGGCGGTGCGGGTGGGCCCACCGGGCCCGGCTGCGAGACGATTCGAGGCGCCTGCGGCCCTCCAGGAACGCCCACGGGCGCACAGGCCCACCAGCGCGACCGTTGCTCTGTCGTATCGTCGGGCAATCGTTGACTTCAGGGAGGGCGGTTTCAAATGCGAAGTGCAACGCGCGCTTGATCGACCCGGAGGCTCCCATTGGGTCAATCCGCCGGCGATCCGGCGCTGAGAACAACTGACCGAACTCAATTTCGGAATCGCCGCAACCGGGATACTGACCCCTCTGAAGGTCTGCACCGTGCACCGGGAAGACCGGGTCTGTGGGCTTGAGCCCGGATGACGAGCTTGTGCAGCCAGCGCAGACGGGCGCATCGACCGTAGGTGCGTACCGCACATGATCCTGTTGTTCGGCACCGAAGCACCGGGCGCTGCGGCTTGCCTGTACTCCGTCTGGGTCGGCCTGACGACACGCCCGCTGGTCGAGATCGCGAAGCCGATGGTGCACCGCCCGCCGACATCGGGACAAGACGCCAATCGCCCGACATCAATCGTGGAGAAGGGGATGACATGAACGGCTGTGCCCGGGAAACGCGCGCCAGCACCGCCGAAGCGGACAAGAAGCCGTCTCAGGCCGAGAACAGGGAATGAGCAGGAGCGCGCGTCCCTGGCCTGCCGCCCCTTTGCCGGCGCCGCTGGAGGCCATGCTGTTCGACATGGACGGCGTGGTCACCGATACGGCGCAGGCGCACGCCGCCGCCTGGCAGCGACTGTTCGACGAATTCCTGAAGGAGCGTGCCGAGCGCCTCGGCGAGGCGCTGCGCCCCTTCGACCCCCGGCACGACTACCGCCGGCAGGTGGACGGCAAGTCCCGCCTGGACGGCGTCAGGAGCTTCCTCGATGCGCGCGGCATCGAGCTGCCGTTCGGCGATGCCGGCGACGGCCCCGACCGTGAAACGGTGTGCGGGCTCGGCAACCGCAAGGACCGGTACTTCAACGCCTGGCTGGAAGAGAACCCCGTGCGGTCCTATCCGGGAACGCTCGCCTTGATCGACGACTTGCGCGCCGCCGGCATCAAGGTCGCGGTCTTCTCCGCCAGCCGCAACGCCGCGGCGGTGCTGCGCAAGGCCGGCTTGACCGCATTGTTCGATGCCACAGTCGACGGCAGCGACCTGGCTTCGCTGCACATCCCCGGCAAACCCGATCCGGCGATGCTGCTCGAGGCGGCCCGGCGGCTGGGCGTTGCGCCCGCACGCACGGCGGTGGTCGAGGATGCGATCGCCGGCGTCCAGGCCGGGGCGCGGGGCGGGTTCGGTCTGGTGATCGGGGTCGCCCGTGGCGACTTCGGCGACGATCTGAAGGCCGCCGGCGCGCAACTCGTGGTGCATGACCTGAGCGAGCTCCGGTTCGCCCCGGGTGCAGGCCTGACCGTCAAGACGCTCGCCAATCTGCCGTCGGTCTGGGACCGGGAGCAGGAGATCCGCCGCACGCTGTCGGGCAAGGCGCAGGTGGTGTTCCTCGATTACGACGGCACCCTGACGCCGATCGTGCAGGACCACACCCAGGCCCTGCTCGCCGCGGACATGCGGGCCGCCGTGGCGGCGCTGGGCAGGCACTGCACGGTGGTCATCGTGAGCGGCCGCGACCTCGGACGATTGCAGGAGCTGGTCGATCTCGACTCGGTGTGGTACGCGGGCAGCCATGGCTTCGAGATCGCCGGTCCGCAGGGCTCGGACGAAGGCCTGCAAAAGGGCGCCGAGTTCCTGGCCGAGCTGGACGACGCGGAACGCGAGTTGCGAGAGCGGCTGGCCGGCGTCGAGGGACACGCGGTGGAGCGCAAGCAGTTCTCGATCGCCGTGCACTATCGGCAGCTGGCGCCAGGCGCCGTCGGCGGGCTGCGCTCGATGCTGGACGAGCTGCTTGCCGAGCACCCGCGCCTGCACCTGGGACACGGCAAGAAGGTGTTCGAGATCCGGCCCGCCATCGAATGGAACAAGGGTCGTGCCGTGCTCTGGGTCCTGGAGCGCATCGCCCCGGGCCGCCCCGACGTCGTGCCGGTGTTCGTCGGTGACGATCTCACCGACGAGGATGCGTTTCAGGTCCTCGCCGGACGCGGCTTGTGCATCGCGGTGCGGCACGACGAGTCGCGTCAGAGCGCCGCGGACTACACGGTGGCCGACACGCAGGAGGTGAAGCGCCTGCTCGAGACGCTGGCCGCGATCGCCGCCGAACTGGACGCGAAAGGCGGAGCACGACCATGACACCCGAGGCTGCCCCTCGCGACGCCGCAGCCTGGTCGCTCGTCTACGAAAGCTATGAGCCGCGCCAGGAGGGTCTGCGCGAAGCCCTGTGCACGCTGGGCAACGGCTGCTTCGCGACCCGCGGCGCCACCCCGGACGGCCCTGCCGGCGAGGTGCACTACCCGGGGACCTACCTTGCCGGCGGCTACAACCGTCTCACCAGCGAGATCGGCGGCCGCAAGGTCGAGAACGAGGATCTGGTCAACCTGCCGAACTGGCTGCCGCTGACGTTCAGGATCGACGACGGTGCCTGGTTCCGGCTGGACGAGACAGAGCTGCTTTCCTTCCGCCAGGAACTCGACCTGCGGCGCGGCGTGCTGCGCCGCGACCTGCGCCTGCGCGATGCCCAGGGCCGCACGACACGCTGGACCGAGCGCCGCATCGTCAGCATGGCGGATCCGCACATCGCCGCACTCAGTGTCGAACTCGCGGCGGAGAACTGGTCAGGGCAGCTCACGGTGCGCTCCGCGCTGGACGGCGGCGTGAGCAACAGCGGCGTGGCCCGCTATCGGGATCTGGCCGGCCGCCACCTCGATGTCCTCGAGCTGGAACACCGCGGCGCCGACACGATCTTCCTGCGCTGCCGCACCAATCAGTCGCTGCTCGCCATCGCCCAGGCGGCGCGCACGCGGCTGTACCGCGACGGCACCGAAGTCGACACCGAGCGGGACACGCGCGTGCACGAGGCTCAGATCGCGCAGGAGATCCGCTGCGCCGTGCAGGAGAAGACGGCGATCGTGGTGGAGAAGATCGTCGCCCTGCATTCGTCACGCGAGCGGGCGATCTCCGAGCCCGGGTTGGCGGCGCTGCGCACGCTCGGCCACGCCGGCCGCTTCGACGAACTGCTCGCCGCGCACGAGATCGCCTGGAGGCAGCTGTGGGAGCTCTGCGACATCGAGATCGACGGCCATGCCGCGCCGCAGACCGAGCTCAAGCTGCGCATCCACATATTCCACCTGCTGCAGACCGCCTCCGAACACATGATCGATCTGGACACCGGCATCCCGGCACGCGGGTGGCACGGCGAGGCCTACCGCGGGCACATCTTCTGGGACGAGCTGTTCGTCTTTCCGTTCCTGACCCTGCGCGTGCCGATGCTGACGCGCGCGCTGCTGCGCTATCGCCACCGCCGCCTGCCCGAGGCGCGGCGGGCGGCGTCGGAGGCCGGCTATCGGGGCGCCATGTATCCCTGGCAGAGCGGCAGCGACGGCCGCGAGGAAACGCAGCGGCTGCACCTGAATCCCGCATCGGGCCGCTGGCTGCCCGACAACACGCACCGGCAACGCCACATCAACGCGGCGATCGCGTACAACGTCTGGCAGTACCACCAGGCGTCCGACGACCACGAGTTCCTGAACGTCCACGGCGCCGAGATGCTGCTCGAGATCGCGCGCTTCTGGGCCAGTGCGGCGAGCCACAACGCGGTGCTGGACCGCTACGAGATCAAGGGGGTCATGGGACCGGACGAGTACCACACCGCCTATCCGGGCGCCAGCCCGGATACGGCCGGCGGCATCGACAACAACGCCTACACGAACGTCATGGCGGCCTGGGTCCTGACGCGGGCACGCGATGTGATCGACCTTCTGCCCCGGATGCGGCGCGCTCAGTTGTGCGAGCGCATCGGGCTGAGCCCGGACGAAATCGACGGCTGGCAGGAGATCGCCGGCAAGCTGCGGGTGCCGTTCAACGCCGAGGGCATCATCTGTCAGTTCGACGGCTACGACCAGCTGGAGGAGTTCGACTGGAAGGGCTACAAGGAGAAGTACGGCGACATCCATCGCCTCGACCGCATCCTCGAGGCCGAGGGCGACACGACGAACCGCTACAAGGTTTCCAAGCAGGCCGACGTGCTGATGCTGTTCTACCTGTTCTCGGCCGACGAGCTCGCCCTGCTGTTCGAGCAGCTCGGTTACCCCTTCCGCCAGGACACGATCCCGAAGAACGTGGAGTACTACCTGGCCCGCGCATCGCACGGCTCGACGCTCAGTCAGGTCGCACACTCGTGGGTGCTGGCGCGGTCGGATCGTTCGCGTTCATGGCATCACTTCCAGCGTGCGCTGGACAGCGACATCGCCGACATCCAGGGCGGCACCACGCCGGAGGGGATACACGTCGGCGCGATGGCCGGCACCGTCGATCTGATCCAGCGCTGCTACCTCGGTGTCGAGATGCGCGCCAACGTCCTGCATCTCGACCCGGCGCTGCCACGCGACCTGCGCCGGATCAAGGTGCGTCTGCACTATCGCCGTCAGACGCTCGACCTCGACGTCGACCACGACGCGCTGCACATCGGCAGCGGGTCGTTCACGACGGCTCCGATCACGATCGCCTACCGGGGTCATTACCGCGAGCTCGGGCCCGGCGACAGCTGCCAGTTCCGCCTGCTCAAACCCGAAGAGCGAGATCGCGACGAGAACCGCGACCAGGCGTCCCAAGCCCACACCGCAACCGCCTCGAAGGAGACCCGTCCATGACCAAGGACACAGCCCTCGTGCGCAGCTTCTCGGAGCTGCGCCGCACGGACACCGCCAGCGTCGGCGGCAAGAACGCCTCGCTCGGCGAGATGATCGGCCTGCTCCAGGAATCGGGCATCCGCGTGCCGGGCGGATTCGCGACGACGGCCGCCGCCTACTGGGGCTTCATCGAGACCAACCGGCTGGCCGGGCGCCTGGCCGCGAAACTCGGCACTCTCGGCAAGGACAGGAGCAACCTCGCCGCGATCGGCAAGGCGGTGCGCAAGATGATGCTCGAGGCGGACTTTGCGCCGCCGCTGGCCGAGGCGATCCTGCGTGCCTACCACGAGCTGGCGACGCGCGGCGCAGGCAAGGTCGCCAGTGTGGCGGTACGCAGCAGTGCGACGGCCGAAGACCTGCCCGAAGCCAGCTTCGCGGGGCAGCTCGAGAGCTTCCTCAACATCCGCGGCGACAAGGCGCTGCTCGAGGCCTGCAAGCGCTGCTTCGCCTCGCTGTTCACCGACCGCGCCATTGCCTATCGCGAAAACAACGGCTTCGACCACATGAAGGTGGCGTTGTCCGTGGGCGTGCAGCAGATGGTGCGCTCCGACAAGGCGGGTTCCGGCGTCATGTTCTCGATCGACACCGAGAGCGGCTTTGCCGGCAGCGTGCTGATCGACTGCGCCTGGGGGCTCGGCGAGACCGTGGTCCAGGGCATGGTCGAGCCCGACGAGTATCTCGTCTTCAAGCCGCTGCTGGCGGATCTCGCGCTGCAGCCGATCATCGAAAAATCGCTCGGCGCCAAGGCGAAGAAGATGATCTACGCCAGCGGCGCCGGCGCCGGCTCGAAGCTCGTCGACACGAGCGCGAAGGAGCGCGCCAGCTTCGTGCTCGGCGACGACGAGGTGCTCCAGCTCGCGCGCTGGGCCTGCACGATCGAGGCGCATTACGGCCAGCCGATGGACATGGAATGGGCCAAGGACGGCGAGACGGGAGAGCTCTTCATCGTGCAGGCGCGCCCGGAGACCGTGCAATCGCGCCGCGAGGCCGGCACGCTCAAGACCTACCGGCTGAAGAAGAAGGGGCGCAAGCTCGTCTCCGGCCAGGCGGTCGGCGATTCGATCGCGGCGGGCCCGGTGTGCCGGCTCAAGAGCGCCGCCGACATCGGCCGCTTCGTGCCGGGCGCGGTGCTGGTGACGGCGATGACGGATCCGGACTGGGTGCCGATCATGAAGAAGGCGTCGGCGATCGTCACCGACCATGGCGGGCGCACCAGCCACGCGGCGATCGTCAGCCGCGAACTCGGCCTGACGGCCATCGTCGGCACGGGCGACGCGACGCGGCGGCTGGCCAACGGCAGCATGGTCACCGTTTCCTGCGCCGAGGGCGCCGAGGGCCGTGTCTACGACGGCATCCTCGACTTCGAGGCGCACGAGATAGACATCGCCGAGATCCCGAAGACCCGCACGCGCGTGATGCTGAACCTGGCGGATCCGGCGGCCGCGTTCCGCTGGTGGCGCCTGCCGGCCGACGGCGTCGGGCTGGCGCGCATGGAGTTCATCATCGGCAACCGCATCAGGATCCACCCGATGGCGCTGGTCCGCTTCAGGAAGCTCGCGGACCGCGAGGCCCGCCGGCACATCGCCTCGCTGACCGCGGGCTACAAGGACAAGTCCGCGTATTTCGTCGACACCCTCGCGCGCGGCATGGCGCGCATCGCCGCCGCCCACCACCCGCATCCGGTGATCGTGCGCATGAGCGACTTCAAGACGAACGAATATGCCGAGCTGATCGGCGGCGCGGCATTCGAGCCGAAGGAGGAGAACCCGATGCTGGGGTGGCGCGGCGCGAGCCGCTACTACAGCGAGGGCTATCGCGAAGGTTTCGCGCTGGAGTGCCGGGCCGTGCGCAAGGCACGCGAGGAAATCGGTCTCACGAACATCGTCATCATGATCCCGTTCTGCCGCTCGCCGGACGAGGCCGACAAGGTACTGAGCGAGCTGGCTGCCAACGACCTGGTGCGCGGCCGCCACGGGCTGGAGGTCTACGTGATGGTCGAGATTCCCTCCAACGTGCTGCTGGCCGAGCAGTTCGCGGAGCGCTTCGACGGCTTTTCCATCGGCTCGAACGATCTCACGCAACTCGTCCTCGGCGTCGATCGCGACAGCGCCGTGCTCAGCGCGCTGTTCGACGAGCGCAACGAGGCGGTCACGATGGCCATTGCGCAACTGCTCGCCAAGGCACACGCGAGCGGTACCCACACCGGCATCTGCGGTCAGGCGCCGAGCGACCACCCGGAATTCGCCAGGTTCCTCGTCGAGCACGGCATCGATTCCATCTCGGTGAGCCCGGACAGCTTCCTGGCGGTCAAGCAGATCGTCGCCCGCACCGAACGCGAGCTCGCGTCGACGCGCCGGCAGGAGGCGGGCGCCGGCAGCCGGCAGACTGCAGGATGAATCGCAGCGCACAGGGTTCCGGCAGGGCCGACCCGTGCCTATCGTTGGCGCCTGCCGCGCGGCGCGCGCGGGCGCGGGCGCGGGCGCGGCCGGATCAAACGGCCGCGCGCACCGGCGGCGCCAGGGCTGCGTGTTCGGCCAGCCAGCGTGCCGCCGCGGTGCCATCGCCCTGCGAGGGGTGGAAGTCGCTGCGCAGGTAGCGCCGCCAGGGTGCATAGCCCAGCCGCACCAGCCCCTGGCGGCCGAACAGCAGCCGCCAGCCGCCGGCCCAGGTCGACGGGCGCCACCAGGTGCCGTCGTGCCACAGGTTGGCCGCCGTCTGCCGCAGCGCGTCGGTGACGAAGTGCCAGCTGACGACGCGAAAGATGCGCCGCCGCCAGGCGTGGTCGCCACCGAGCGCCTGGTAGAGGTCGAAGGCGGTGCTGCGGTGTTCGGATTCCTCGCTGCTGTGCCACAGCCAGAGGTCGCGCAGCCGCGGCTCGGCGCCGGCCAGCGCCTGCGGGTGCGCCAGCAGGTGCTCGGCGAAGATGGCCGTGAAGTGCTCGGTGGCCGCCGTCACCGCCAGCCAGTTGCGCGGGTCGATGCCTTCGAGCCGCTGGCGCCGGCGCTGGATGCGCGACTCCCAGCGGTTGACCAGCCCCTGCTGCGCCAGCTGCCGGTTGAAGAGTTCGTGGATGCGCCGGTGCGTGGCTTCCTGGCCGATGAAGGCCTGCACCTCGTCGGCAAAGCGCTCGCGCTGCCCGGCCGGCAGCGCGGCCAGGCCGATGCGCATGGCGTCGATGAAGACCTGCTCGCCGGCCGGGAAGCTCATCGACAGCGCGTTGAAAAACGCGGTGCGGAAGGCGTCGCCGCCGTTCCAGCGGCGGCCGATCGGCGTTTGCAGATCGATGAGCAGGCGGCGCACGACCAGGGTTGTCACTTCAGCCACCCGCGGGCGTTGTGGAACATGCGCATCCACGGGCTGGCCGCCGAGATGTCGCCGCCGCCGGCGTAGCTCATCTGCACGTTGCGGAAGACGCGCTCGGGGTGCGGCATCAGCGCCGTGAAGCGGCCGTCGGCGGTGGTCACTGCCGTCAGGCCGCCGGGGCTGCCGTTGGGGTTGGCGGGGTAGGCCTCGGTGGGCCGGCCGTGGTGGTCGACGAAACGCAGCGCGCGCTGCACGGCGGCCGCGTCCCCCCGCTGCGAGAAGTCGGCAAAACCCTCGCCATGGGCGACCGCGATCGGGATCCGGCTGCCGGCCATGCCGGCGAAGAACAGGCTCGGGCTGGCCAGCACTTCGACCAGCGACAGCCGGGCCTCGAACTGCTCGCTGCGGTTGCGCGTGAAGCGCGGCCAGGCCGCGGTGCCGGGGATCAGCGGGCTCAGCGCGGCCATCATCTGGCAGCCGTTGCACACGCCCAGGGCGAAGGTGTCGGGGCGGTTGAAGAAGGCCGCAAAGGCTTCGGCCAGCGCCGGGTTGAAGAGGATCGACCGCGCCCAGCCTTCACCGGCCCCCAGCGTGTCGCCGTAGCTGAAGCCACCGCAGGCGACGAGGCCCTGGAAGGCGTCGAGCCGGGCACGGCCCGCCTGCAGGTCGGTCATGTGCACGTCGAAGGTGTCGAAACCGGCCTGCGCCATCGCGTAGCTCATCTCGACCTGAGAGTTGACGCCCTGCTCGCGCAGGATCGCCAGCCGCGGCCGCGTGGTGTGCACGGCGGGAGCCTGCAGCGGGTCGAAGTTCAGGTGCAGGTGCAAGCCCGGGTCGTCGGCCGCGCCGGCAGCGGCGTGTTCGGCGTCGGCACAGGCCGGGTTGTCGCGTTGGCGGGCGATGCGCCAGCTGACCTCGTCCCACTGCTGCTGCAGGGCCTGCAAGGGTGCGCTGAACTGGCACTTCGTGTCGCGCCAGACCTCGACCACGCCGCGCCCGTTGGTCTTGCCGACGACATGGGCATGGCGCGCCAGGCCGTGCTCGCGCAGCGTCGAAATGACGTCGTTGCGCACCGCGGTGGGCACCTGGACGACGACGCCCAGCTCCTCGTTGAACAAGGCCTTCAGCGTCAGTTCCTTGCGGCGCTCGCCCACCTGCGCAGCCCAGTTCTTGGCGTCGCCGACCTCGGCACGGCTGTCGCTGATGCCGTCGCCTTCGGTGACCAGGATGTCGACGTTCAGGCTCACGCCGACCTGGCCGGCGAAGGCCATCTCGCACACCGTGGCCCACAGCCCGCCGTCGCTGCGGTCGTGGTAGGCGAGCAGATGGCCCTGTCGGCGCAGCGTGTCGATGGCTGCCACCAGCGCGGTGAGCTGCTGTGCGTCGTCGAGGTCGGGAACGACATCACCGAACTGACCCAGCACCTGCGCCAGCATCGACCCGGCCATGCGCATGCGGCCCTGGCCGAGGTCGACGAGGATCAGCGTGGTGTCGCCGGGCTGCAGTTGCGGCGTCAGCGTGCCGCGCACGTCGTCCAGCGTGGCGAAGGCGGTGACGATCAGCGACACCGGCGCGGTGACCTGGCGGTCGCTGTCGCCGCTGCGCCAACGCGTGCGCATCGACAGCGAATCCTTGCCCACCGGGATGCCGATGCCGAGTTGCGGGCACAGCTCCAGGCCGACCGCGCGCACGGTGTCGAACAGCGCCGCGTCCTCGCCCGGCTCGCCGCAGGCCGCCATCCAGTTGGCGCTGAGCTTGACGCGGCTCAGCTCGACTGGTGCAGCCAGCAGGTTGGTGATGGCCTCGCCCACGGCCATGCGGCCGGACGCCGGCGCCGACGCCGAACCCAGCGCCGCCAGCGGCGTGCGTTCGCCCATCGCCATGGCCTCGCCGCGAAAGCCCGCGAAATCGGCCAGCGTCACCGCGCAGTCGGCGACCGGCAGCTGCCAGGGGCCGACCAGGGGGTCGCGGTGCGACAGGCCGCCCACCGTGCGGTCGCCGATGGTGACCAGGAAACGCTTGCTGGCCACCGTGGGGTGGCGCAGCACGTCCAATGCCACCGCCTCCAGCGCGACGCCGGTGAGGTCCAGCGGCGGCGCCTGCAGCGGCAGGCGCTGCACGTCGCGGTGCACACGCGGCGGCTTGCCCAGCAGCACCTCCAGCGGCATGTCGATGACGCGCTCGCCGCCCGCGCCCATTTCGACTACCAGTTCGCGCCCAGCGGTGGCCACGCCGACGACGGCAAACGGGCAGCGTTCGCGCGCGCACATCTGCTCGAACAGCGGCATCAGATCGGGGTTCACGGCCAGCACGTAGCGTTCCTGGCTTTCGTTGCACCAGATCTCCTTGGGCGCCAGCCCGGACTCTTCCAGCGGCACGCGGCGCAGGTCGAAAGTGGCACCCTGCCCGGCGCCGTCGACCAGTTCCGGGAAGGCGTTGCTCAGGCCCCCGGCACCGACGTCGTGGATGGCCAGCACCGGGTTGCGCTCACCCAGCGCCCAGCAATGGTTGATGACCTCCTGGGCGCGGCGCTGGATCTCGGGGTTGCCGCGCTGCACCGAATCGAAGTCCAGCGCTGCGGTGTTGGTGCCGGCGGCCATCGAACTGGCGGCGCCGCCGCCCATGCCGATGCGCATGCCCGGCCCGCCCAGCTGCACGAGCAGCGTGCCGGGGCCGAAGGGCAGCTTCTTCACCTGGTCGGCGCTGATCGTGCCCAGGCCGCCGGCGATCATGATCGGCTTGTGGTAACCGCGCCGCACGCCGGCCACCGTCTGCTCGTAGACGCGGAAGTAGCCGCCCAGGTTGGGGCGGCCGAACTCGTTGTTGAAGGCGGCGCCGCCAAGCGGCCCGTCGGTCATGATGGCCAGCGCGCTGGCGATGTGCTCGGGCTTGCCGACGGGGTCACGCTCCCACGGCTCGGTGGTGCCCGGCAGGTGCAGGTTGCTCACCGAGAAGCCGGTGAGCCCGGCCTTGGGCCGCGCGCCGCGCCCGGTGGCCCCTTCGTCGCGGATCTCGCCGCCGGCACCGGTGGCCGCGCCGGCAAAGGGCGAAATCCCGGTCGGGTGGTTGTGCGTCTCGACCTTCATCAGCACATGCGCGGTCTCGCTGCGCGCGGCGTACTGCGGCGCGTGGGTCCAGCCTCGTGGCAGCCAGCGCTCGACGAGGCCGCCCGCCATCACCGCGGCGTTGTCGTCGTAGGCCACCACCGTGTGCTGCGGCGAGGTCTTCTCGGTGTGGCGGATCATGCCGAACATCGACAGCGGCTCGAGGGCGCCGTCGATCGTGAAGCGCGCGTTGAAGATCTTGTGCCGGCAATGCTCGCTGTTGGCCTGCGCGAACATCATCAGCTCGACGTCGCTCGGGTTGCGCTGCAGGCGCGTGAAGGCGTCCTGCAGGTAGTCGACCTCGTCGCCCGACAAGGCCAGGCCGAACTCGGCGTTGGCCGCCACCAGCGCGTCGCGCCCGCGGCCCAGCACGTCGACATGCGCCAGCGGCGCCGCCGGCCGGGCGTCGAAGAGGTGCGCCGCGGCCTCGCGCCGGAAGGCCACGCTCTCGGTCATGCGGTCGTGCAGCAGCGCTGCCACCGCCGCACGTTCGTCGGTGGACAGCGACTTGCCGGCGCCGCCCAACAGGCCGCCTTTGACCAAGAGCTGGAACTCGGTGACGCGTTCGACGCGGTGCAGGGCCGACCCTGCCGCGGCACCCGAGGCGCCGCCGCCGACGCCACAGTTGTGCGCGATATCGGTGGCCTTGCTGGCCCAGGGCGAAACGGTGCCCAGGCGCGGCATCACCACGACGCACTCGGCGCCGGCCAGCGCCGCGTACGGGTCGCCGTAGCTCAGCAGCGCCTGCAGCTTGTCGACGTCGGCGCGCGCCGGCGCGCCGTCGAAAGCGGCCCAGTGCACGAAGCGTGCCGCCACGTCCGTGACGCGCGGGCAGGCGGCCTGCAGGCGGGCCAGCAAGGCCTGGGCGCGGAAACTCGAGAGGGCGCTGCCGCCCTCGAAGTGCAGAAGATGGAGCGGCGAGGCAGGCATGCAATCCCGGGGCGGGCGAGGTGACCGGCGATTTTACGGGCCCGGTGGGATAATCCGCCGCCATGTCGATACCGATCAAATCCGCCGCCCAGATCGAGGGCATGCGCCTGGCCGGCCGGCTTGCTTCCGAAGTGCTGGACATGCTCACGCCGCACATGCGCGCGGGCGTCACCACGCTGGAGATCGACCGCCTGGCGCATGACCACATGGTGCACGTGCAGGGCGGCGTCCCGGCCACGCTGGGTTACGGGCCGCCGGGCTATCCGCCCTACCCGGCTTCGCTGTGTTCGTCGCTCAACGACGTCGTCTGCCACGGCATCCCCGACGAGCGGCCGCTGAAGAACGGCGACATCGTCAACATCGACGTCACCGTCATCAAGGACGGCTGGCACGGCGACAACAGCCGCATGTACATCGTGGGCGAGACCAGCATCGCGGCGCGGCGCCTGTGTCAGATCACCTTCGAGGCGATGTGGAAGGGCATCGTCAAGGTCAAGCCCGGCGCGCGGCTGGGCGACATCGGCCACGCCATCCAGGCCTACGCCGAACACGCCGGCTATTCGGTGGTGCGCGAGTTCTGCGGCCACGGCGTCGGCGCGCGTTTCCACGAAGAACCGCAGGTCCTGCACTACGGCCGCCCGGGCACGCTGGAAGAGCTGGTGCCGGGCATGATCTTCACCATCGAGCCGATGATCAACGCCGGCAAGCGCGACATCAAGGAAGACCGCAAGGGCAACCGCCCCTACGACGGCTGGACCATCGTCACGCGCGACCGCTCGCTGTCGGCGCAATGGGAACACACGGTGCTCGTCACCGACAGCGGCTACGAAGTGCTCACGGTGTCGGCCGGCAGCCCGCCGCCACCGGCCTTTGCCGCTGCGGGTTACAACCAGACGCCGGTTGCCGTGCCGCAGCAACCCGCTGCGGCGCTTGCGGCCACCTGAGATGTCCGCGCTACCGCAGGCCGGCGCTCGCGGGCCCGGCGGCGTGGCTGCATTGCGGGCCCGCTACCGCGACGGCAAGGCGGCGCTGATCGCGCAGTTTCGCGACGCGCGGCCCACGACCACCGCCGCGGCGCGGCTGCTCAAGGCGCTGGCGCGCCACGTCGACGCCACGCTGGCCGAACTCTGGCAGCACGCCGCCGTGCCTGCAGGCGCGGCGCTGGCGGCCGTGGGTGGCTATGGCCGCGGCGAGCTCTTCCCGTACTCCGACGTCGACGTGCTGGTGCTCCTGCCCGAGGCCCAGGACGAAGCGCTGCACGAAGCCGCCAGCCACTTCGTCACCGCCTGCTGGGACATCGGCGTCGAGCCCAGTTCTTCGGTGCGCAACGTCGTCGAATGCGTGGCCGAGGCCGGGCGCGAAGTGACCGTGCAGACCGCCTTGCTCGAAGCCCGTTTCGTCTGCGGCTCGCGCCGGCTGTACGGCCAGTTCCAGCGCGCCTGCAATGCGGCCATGGATACGCGCGCCTTCCTGCGCGCCAAGACGCTGGAGATGAAGCAGCGCCACGTCAAGTACGAAGGCACGCCCTACGCGCTGGAGCCCAACTGCAAGGAAAGCCCGGGCGGCCTGCGCGACCTGCAGGTGGTGATCTGGGTGGCGCGCGCGGCGGGCCTGGGCCGCACCTGGCGCGAGCTGGCCGCGACGGGCCTGATCACGCCCTTCGAAGCGAGCCAGCTCGTGAAGCACGAGGGCACGCTGCGTGCGGTTCGTGCGCGGCTGCACATGGTGGCCGGCCGGCGCGAGGACCGCCTGGTGTTCGACCTGCAGACCGCGGTGGCCGAGAGCTTCGGCTACCAGGCCGGCAAGGAGCAGCTCAGCTCCGAGGTGCTGATGCACCGTTACTACTGGGCGGCCAAGGCGGTGACGCAGCTCAACCAGATCCTCATGCTCAACATCGAGGAGCGCATCACCGCCTCGGAAGCGGCACCGATGCGGCCGATCAGCGAGCGCTTCTTCGACCGCGGCGGCATGCTCGAGGTGGCGCGCGACGACCTCTATCTGGACGACCCGCACGCCATCCTGCAGACCTTCCTCGTCTTCCAGCAGACGCCCGGTCTCAAGGGCCTGTCGGCGCGCACGCTGCGCGCGCTGTACAACGCACGCGAGGTGATGGACGCGGGCTTCCGCCGCGACCCCGTCAACCGCGCCCTGTTCATGGACATCCTGCGCCAGCCCAGCGGGCAGACGCACGCGCTGCGGCTGATGAACCAGACCTCGGTGCTCGGGCGCTACCTGTGGGTCTTCCGGCGCATCGTCGGGCGCATGCAGCACGACCTGTTCCATGTCTACACCGTGGACCAGCACATCCTGATGGTGGTGCGCAACGTGCGGCGCTTCTTCGTTCCCGAGCACGCGCACGAATACCTCTTCTGCAGCCAGCTCGCGGCGCAATGGGACCAGCCCTGGCTGCTGTACGTGGCGGCGATCTTCCACGACGTCGCCAAGGGTCGCGGCGGCGACCACTCCGAGCTCGGCGCACGCGAGGCGCGCCGCTTCTGCCGCGCGCACGGCATCCATCGCGACGACGCGCGGCTGATCGAGTTCCTGGTCCGCCACCACCTCACGATGAGCCGCCTGGCGCAGAAGGAAGACCTGTCCGACGCCGACGTCATTGCCGACTTTGCGCGCCAGGTCGGCACGCCCGAGCGGTTGACCGCGCTGTACCTGCTGACGGTGGCCGACATCCGCGGCACCGGCCCGCGCGTGTGGAACGCCTGGAAGGGCAAGCTGCTGGAGGACCTGTACCGCCTGACGCTGCGCGCGCTGGGCGGCGCGCGGCCCAATCTCGACGCCGAGATCGAAGCCCGCAAGCAGGAGGCGCAGCACAAGCTGGCGCTGCACTCGGCGCTGCCCGGCACCGAGCAGCCGCTGTGGAAGACGCTGGATGTCAGCTACTTCGCGCGCCACGACGCCGCCGACATCGCCTGGCACGCACGCGCGCTGTGGCGTCACCTTCACACCCGGGTGCCGATCGTGCGTGCGCGCGCCTCGTCGGTGGGCGACGGCCTGCAGGTGCTGGTCTACACCCCCGACCGGCCCGACCTCTTCGCGCGCATCTGCGGCTACTTCGACAGTGCCGGCTTCAGCATCCAGGACGCCAAGATCCACACCACGCGCGCCGGCTACGCACTCGACACGTTCCAGGTCGTGAGCACGCAGCTCGGCGCGGACAGCCCGCCGGACGAGCGCGCATTCCAGTACCGCGACCTGATCTCGCTGGTGGAGACGCAGGCCACCCAGGCGCTGTCGTCCGAAGGACCGCTGCCCGAACCCAGCCGCGGCCGGGTCTCGCGCCGCGTGCGCAGCTTCCCGGTCACGCCGCGGGTGTCGCTGGTGCCCGACGAACGCGCCCAGCACTGGCTGCTCAACGTCTCGGCCAGCGACCGCACGGGCCTGCTCTACGGCATCGCGCGTGTGCTGGCGAAAAACCACATCAACCTGCAGCTGGCCAAGATCGCGACCCTGGGCGAGCGCGTGGAAGACACCTTCCTGGTCGACGCTCCGGCGCTGCAGCAGATCAAGACCCAGGTGCGCATCGAGACCGAGATCCTCGACGCCGTCGCCACCCCAAGCAACTGAAGCAATGGGGCTCAAGCGCATCACCGCCGCCGACGCCATCGCGCGGCTGGCCGAGTTCGACGCCGTCATCGACGCGCGCAGCGAGAGCGAATACGCCGAAGACCGGTTGCCGGGCGCCGTCAACTGGCCGGTGCTGAACGACGAGGAGCGGCGCCTGGTCGGCACCGAATACAAGCAGGTCTCGCCCTTCGACGCGCGCAAGCGCGGGGCCGCGCTGGTGGCGCGCAACATCGCCCGCCATGTCGAAGCGCAGCTCATGGCCAGCCCGCGCAGCTGGCGGCCGCTGGTCTATTGCTGGCGCGGGGGTCAGCGTTCGGGCTCGCTGGCCACCGTGCTCGGCGAGATCGGCTTCACGGTGCACGTCCTCGAAGGCGGCTACCGCGAATTCCGGCGCGCGGTCCTGGCCGAGCTGGAAACGCTGCCAGCGGCACTGCGCTTGCGCGTCGTGTGTGGCCGCACCGGGTCGGCCAAGAGCCGGCTGCTGCAGGCGCTGGCCGCCGCCAGCGAGCCGGTGCTGGACCTGGAAGCGTTGGCCTGCCACCGCGGCTCGGTGCTGGGGACGCTGCCGGGGCAGCCGCAGCCGTCGCAGAAGGCCTTCGAGACCCGCGTCTGGCAGGCCTTGCGCAGCTTCGACCCGGTGCGCACGGTCTACACCGAAGGCGAAAGCCGCAACATCGGCCGCCTGCGCATCCCGGAGCCGCTGCTGCTGCGCTTGCGTGCCGCACCGTGTCTGCAGGTGCAGATGCCGCTGGCGGCGCGGGTGGACTTCCTGCTCGACGACTACGCCCACTTCGTGCAGGACGTCGAGAGTTTCTGCCAACGCCTGGCCGCCCTGCGCGAGGTGCGCGGTGCCGCCGTCGTCGAACGCTGGCAGGCCGAGGCCCGTGGCGGCCGCCTGGCGGCGGTGGTCGAAGAGCTGCTGAGCCTGCACTACGACCCGATCTACGAGCGCTCGATGCAGCGCAACTTCGCCGGTTTCGCCGCCGCGCCCACGCTCGACCTGCCGGATGCGGCGCCGGCCACGCTGTCCGCGGCGGCGGCGGCGCTGACGGCCAGCCACCCCGAGGGCTGAACCGCAGGTCCGCGCCGGCTGACGCCGGTCAAGGCCACGACGGCTTCGCTGTCTACACTGCCCCCAACGCCCCAAGCGCTGCCATGTCCTCGCCACCGCCCGCCGCCCCGTCGCGCCCGCCAACCGCACGCCTGGTCGCCCCCGATCAGCCCTTCACCTGGCTGGCCCGCGGCTGGGCCGACCTGCTGCGGCATCCGCTGCCGGGCCTCCTGCACGGCCTGGCCACGGCCTTGTTCGGCGCCTTGCTGGTGGCGCTGGCGCGCGACCGCTTCTGGCTGCTCGCCGGCGCCTTCAGCGGCTTCATGCTCGTCGCCCCCATCGTCGCCACCGGCCTGTACGCCATCAGCCGCGGCATCGAGCAGCAACGGCCGGTGGGCCTGGCCGACGCGCTGGCCACCTGGCGCCCGCGCGACGGGCGCCTGGTGCTGTTCGGCATTCTGCTGGCGCTGGCCGGCACCGGCTGGGTGCTGACTTCGGCATCGTTGATCACACGTTTTGCAGCGGCACCCGTCAACAGCCCGGCCGACTTCCTGCACGTCGTGGTGCTGAGCCGCCAGGACTGGCTGTTCGAGATCTGGCTGCTGCTGGGCAGCGTGCTGGCGGCACCGATGTTCGCCTCCAGCGTGGTCGCCATTCCGCTGCTGCTGGACCGCGACGTGAGCGTGCGCGACGCCGTGCTCGCCAGCGTGCGTGCGGCACTGCTCAATCCGGTGCCGATGGCGCTGTGGGCGACGCTGATCCTCGTCATCACGCTGCTGGGCATGGCCACGGCGCTGGTCGGCCTGGTGGTGGCCGTGCCGTGGCTGGCGCACGCCAGCTGGCACGCCTACCGCGACCTCGTCGAGCCCGAGGCCGCAAGCGCGCGCTGATGTTCGGCTACAGCGAAGAACAGATCGCGCAGTTCGGGCTGACCTTCGGGGTCGGCGCGTTCATGCTGTACATGGTGTTCATCATCTGGCAGCTGGCGCGCGAATCGAAGGCCGGACGCTTCGGCACCTTCGTGCTCTTCCTGGCGCTGGGTTTCGGGCTCGTGGGCTTTGCCGCCAAATCGGTGATCAAGCTCTTCATTGGCGGGGAGTGATGGACCCCCCCCGTAGCGCCTTCGGCGCTCCCCCCAGGGGGCGACGCCAGCGGCCCGGCAAAGCCGGATCCGCGGCGTCCGCTTGGCTGCTCCTGATCAATGCGTTGCCGGTGGTGCTCCGGCGGCACGGACTGCTGATACGGATTCGCGATCGATCGACTAGAAGTGGGGTCGTCTGCTCGCGGCCCGTTGCGGACCTTGCCTGTCCGCTTTCGCGGGCGGGCTGGGGTGGCGGCAAAGGGGTCTCCGGGCGGGGCGCGGCGTGCGACTGAGGCGGTCGTCGCTGCGCGCCGACTGCCCTGCGCTGCTCGGCGCCTCACACGCACGCAGCGCCCCGCCCGGACACCCCTTTGCGGCAGGCAGTGGTTGTTCTGGGCGCGCGCCGCCACCGGTGGTTGCGCGGCAGGCGGTGCCCGGCGGGGGCGCTGTGTGTGGCGCCGAGCAGCGCAGTCTTGAGGGGGGCGCGCGCAGCGCGCTTCGTGAACTGACTTGCCGCAACCTGTTTGAGCGCAGTGAGCGCAGCGAACGAAGCGAGTTATGCGGCACCCCCTCAAGGCGAGCCGCGCAGGGGCGTCGGTGCGCAGCACCGA
>JAUXVE010000148.1 GCA_030680415.1 Rubrivivax sp. | reverse complement strand
CACCGTCACCGGCGCCGGAGCGGCCAGCGTCAAGCTCCAGCAGTTCCGAGCCGTCAACACCTTGCTGGGCAATCTGAAGACCGCCTTCGCGGGAACCTACCATTCGTTCAATTTCGTCAAGTACGCCCATCGCTACCTCGCAGAGGTCCAGTACCGCTTCAACCGCCGCTTCAACCTGTCCACCATCTTCGCTCGCCTCCTGCGTGCTTCGGCCGTCACCAAACCACACCCGGAACGCCGCCTGCGGGCGGCTGAGCCAGGGGGCTAATCAGGTTGGCCGATGACTTGACCGTCCAGCACATTCAGCGCAGCAAACAGCGTGGTCGTGCCATTGCGCTTGTAGTCGTGCGTCATCGTCTGCGCGCGCCCCTTCTTCAGAGCAGAGCACAGGAACTTGAAAGGTCCGCGGCAAGGCCCAAGACGGGCCTGGGGAGCCGCCTGCGGCTGACCTGCGGCGGCTTGTAGTGCTTGGATTTGGCGCCCGTGCCGTCGCGTTGCGCTGAGTTGGCAGGTCCTTGGCTGTTCGCAAGGGGGACTTTCGGCCTCGACCTGAGAGGTTGACCCTGACTTTTACAGCGTCGCGCCGACACGGCGCGCAGCGTCAGCCCGGCTGCGGTTTGGCGTTGCAGCCTGTGGCGATGTGTTTCCGACGGCGAGCGCGGCTCAGGCAGCGAAGTGCAGCCCCTCGCGCGCCCGGCCCTTGGGCGGCGGTTGGGGATCCAGCCCCAGGTGAGCAAGGATCTTCTCGATCACCGGCCGCTCCAGGATGGCGGCGATAGTCTTGAGCTGCCCGCCGCCGCAGTTCGGGCAGTGCCGCATGTCGATGTCGAACACGCGCTTGAGCAACCGCGCCCAACTGATGCGGCCCGGCAAGGCCCGCGCATGCTCGACTTCGCACTCGGCGACCGTTGCGGCCTCGGTGACCTGTGCTGGTTGCTCCGGCCCTTGTGGCACCACCAGCGCCCGCAGCTTCGCGTTCGGAGCCAGCACCCCATGGAACCTGATGAGATGCAGCCTCGGCCGCGGAATCAGCGCCGCCAGCCGTTGCATGAACTCCAGCGGGCTCATGACCAGGTGCGTGGTGCCGTCGCGCCACGGCGTCTTGAGCTTGAGCTCCACCTGCCCGGCGGCGTTGAGCTGAACCCGCTCGTCGGACAGGGCCGGCCGGGTGATGTAGCGGCACAGTTGCTCCAGCCGCTTGCGGTCGTGTGCCTCGACCCGCACGGCCGCGTGAAGGCTGAACCCCGTCGATGTCGGCGCACAGGGGCTGGCGCGCAGTGGCCTCGCGCGGCATCGCACCCCTGAGGGTCAGCATCTTCTGCCCGGCGCGGGGCCCGAAGGCGATGCGGTAAGTAACCGCCGCCGCCTGCAGCGGCCGCAGGGTGCGCGCTTCGTCACCGTCGACGTCGGGGTCGGCCAGATGGGTCTGGCCCATGTCTTCCACCAGCACGCCCCGGCGCGTGAGCATCTTCATCAGCCGACCAATGAGGGTCTGCAGCAGCGCGAGCAGCTCGTCGTCGGTGGGCGCCACCGCCTCGACGAAAGCTGGCTGGTGCGCCATCGGAGCCGCACCGGTACATCCCCACCGGTACATCCCGTCCAGCACCAGGCAATGTAGAGCTGCACCACCTGCAGCGCCGGCGTGACCAGCTCGGGCTGCGCGGCCAGCTAACCCTGCCCTTTACCCGTAAGTATCCTCGTCATCCGAAGTCCAGTCTCGAAGGGAGAGTCCTTCGCACAGCGATTGCAGTTCTGAATAACCTTGCCACATGATTTGGTGCCCCGGGTGCGGATCTTTGGCTCGGCCAATGTATCCGCCGAGTCGGGCTACCAGACGGACGGCATCGCCGAGCCGAGCGGGCTTGGCGGTTCGTTTTTTTTGCGTAGGCCTTCAGCACCTCGATCTCGAGGTCTGAGAACAAGACTTCAGCGGGCAGATCCGGGCATTCTCTGCCCAGCAGAGTCATCAGCATGATTCGCCAGGCAATGACCAGATTGATGGCGATGGCGCGCTTGAGTCGTTCGGCTGTCTTGTGCTGCAGAGTCTCAATGCGGCAGCCGCTTTTCAGTACGCGATGCCAGTCTTCGATGCGCCAACGCAGGCAATACCAACGCAGACACTCCTGGGCTTGCTCTTCTGTCGTGATCGTGCAGGTCGTCAGCAAGAACCACTCGACCGGATCGGCATCGACTGGCGGCGACGGCTCCACAACGTGCACCACCCACAGCCTGAGGGCCTCTTTTCCTGGGTGGCTCGACGGAGGCCGGAACTCGACTTCGCGATAGTGCAAGTTGACATGCGCCGTGCGCTGCGCGTGCCCGGCGCGCGCCTTCTGCTTGCTCTTCTTGGCTCGAGCACTTTGCCGCGGCACATGGATGCGAAGCTGGCTTTGCACGGGGCTTTGCCTGACAGACTCGAAGAGATTGAGCTCCTCACTGGTGGCGCGGTCATGCTTTGCGCGGACCAACAGATCAACACGCCGGCTTCGACGTTGCTCGTCGAACAACTCGTAGAAGTCCGCCTCGCGATCCATCACACAGATTTGGCGCGTACCGGGCAGCTGGGCTGCCACCTCGTGGCATTCGCGAAGTCCCTTGATCCATGCGAAGGTCTTCTTCTCTTCGATCGGTATGGCCAACGTGGGGCGAAGGTCGTCCTTCGCCTTGGGCGTTGGTGCCGAACATTGCGCACCCAAGACCCCGAGTGGCAGGCCCTGCGTGGTCAACACCAGCGTCGAATGCAGATGCAACCCGCCACTTTGGGCGCCCGTCTGGTTGCTTCCAATGACTCCCAGTCCCTCGCATTGGACCAGTCTCGAATAGTTCACATCGGTGCCGTCCTGAATGCAAAGCACCGTCGACTGCGCCTTCATCCGTTGCACCGTGCGCTGCTGGTGCGGGGCCAGGATCGCTTCCATGGTGACCTGCGAGTCATCGGGTCGTTCGATCAGGCGGTAATACGCCTTGATGGCGGCCTTGTCTCCTTGGGCCGCGCCGCAGAACGCGCGCCCCGGCATCGCGCCCAGCGTCCGGGCAAACTCGCCCAACCGCTCATTTAGACGCTTGTCGCCCAGATTGGCGCCGCCAAATTCATTGGCGGCCCATTCGCCACCGTCCAGCCCTTCGCTGATCTGCAGTGGTGGTGGTGGAGCCAATCCGATGGGTTCGACAATACCCAGGCGCTTGCGCAACTCGGGCTCCAGTTCGTACACATAGATGGCCTTGACGGTCTTGGCGTTTTCGTGCCCCCGGTCTTGCCGGCCGCGCCCCTGGGTCTGCCCGATCTCGACCCAGTTGGCTGCCTTGTAGCTCGTGCCGATGAAGTGCTGCGTGTCGACGAAACTCTCCACCAGCCAGGGGCGATACCCGTACTGGGCCTCGTAATCAGAACCCAGGCGGTGCAACACCATGGCGAGCACGTGGGAGGCCAGGTTTTGACATCGCACCGATGTCCGGATCAGGAACCGGCTCATGCCCACCACTCGGTTCAAGTGCTTGCGCCGTATGTCGGCATCCCAGCCAATCCACTGGTCGCGATCGGCCAGTTGCAGCGCCGCTGCGCCGAAGCCAAAGCCGCCGAGCCAACCGTGTTCGGAGCCGATCAGGTAGCGTATCTGCGCGCCCACTAAAGGCCCGGCGCCCTGCGGGTGCTCACACAGCATCAACTCGTTCCACACACGCAGCAGATCGAGGCCGTCGACTTTGATCAGCTTCAGTCCACGAACATCTCCGGCTTGCGAAGGAACATCCACCGCAATGGCGACGGGCTGATCCAGACGCCGCGGTGTCTTCGGCGTGCCGCTGCGATAGTTCGCCGCCGGCAGCACAATGTGGCCGGCCCGCTGCAATTCCCGCAAGGCCTTGATGCAACCTGCGGTTTGGGTGCGCTGTCGGGCATCAAAGAAACCGAATCGCCGACACACCGACTCCGCCACTGCGGAGCGGCTGGTATGCCCCTCCAGCGCCAACAGACCCCGGATGACCTCTATCGAGGTCTCTTGCTTCAACGTCCGTTTGATCTCGTTCTGTGCATGCATCCGGAACGATAGAGGGCGGAAACCTTTTTTGTCCAGCGATTTCTGGCGGTAAAGGGCAGGGCTAGCATGGCCCGCGGAAACGGCGAACGCAGGCACGTGGTCGCGCCGGGGAGGCACGCAATGAGGATCTCGCGCACCCGCCGGCTCGTCGGCACCTTGCTGCTGTGCAGCGGCTTGCCGGTGGCGGCGCAGACACTGCCACTGCCGCGCTCCTATGCCGTGTTTTCCGAAGTGGCGCGCGAGGTCAGCGTGGTCATCTTCCAGGAATCCACCGGCAGCCGCCTGGGCGGCAACCAGCGCCATCGCGTCGAAATCCCCCACGGCACGCTCGATACCCTGGCCGTCCTGACGGCGAAGAAATCCATCGAGTCGGCGGCCCCGGGTGCGCGCGTGTGGCTGATCGCACCGGTGGACGGCGACCTGTTCCCGCGACTGCAGAACCCGGTCGTGGGCTCCACGCTGGCCATTCCCGAAGACCTGGCCGCCGCGCTCAAGCAGAAGGGGTCGTCGCACCTGCTGCTGCTGACCCGCCACCGCGACGACGCCGAGTTCGCGGCTCAGAACGCCCACATCGGCGACGGGCAGCTCGAGGGCCTGGGCTTCTATCTCGACCGCCAGACCGCCACCGTACGCAGCGACACGCTGGAGTCCTCGACCGGCTACTTTGCCTGCTACGTCTATTTCCGCGCCACCCTGGCCGACGCGACCAGCGGCCAGGTGCTGCGCACCCAGGCCGTCAAGGCCACCCAGGCCTACTCGGCGGCTCACGCCAAGGACAGCCGCAATCCCTGGGACGTGATGAGCAATGCCGAGAAGCTGAAGGTCCTGAGCGTGGCGTTCACCGAGCAGATCGACAAGGTGATTCCGGCACTGATCGAAAGCCGCTGACCCGCGTTGGCGCTCACGTCCCGTCGGGCAGCTCCGGCCAGCGCGCGAGGCGCTCGTAGAGCGCGGCGCGCGACATGCGCAGCCGCCGCGCCGCCAGGGCTCGATTGCCGCCACTGGCACGCAATGCGCTGGCGATGGCGGTGCGCTCGACCTCCGCCACCTGCTCGCTCAAGGGCCGCAGCGTGCCCGGCGGCACATCCGGCACCGGCAGCGCACCCGCAGACGCCGGTGGCGGCGCGGTCGCCGGCTCCGGCGTGGGTTGCGCGGCCGGCGTCGACGCCGAGGCGTCGGCCCCCGCCCAGCCGTCGAAATGCCGCGGCTCCAGCACCAGATCGTCGGTCATCAGCGCCGCCTGCTCCAGCGTGTTGCGCAATTCGCGGATGTTGCCCGGCCAGGCGCGCCGCGCCAGCAGCGCCAGCGCCTCGGGCGACACGCTGCGCACCGGCAGGCCGCTACGGCGGGCGATGTCCTCGGCCAGCGACTCGACCAGCGCCTCCAGGTCGGCCAGCCGCTCGCGCAGCGCCGGCAGCCGGATCGGCAGCACGTTCAGCCGGTAGTACAGGTCGGCGCGGAAAGTGCCCGCTGCCACCATCGCCGCCAGGTCGCGGCTGGTGGCGGCGATGATGCGCACGTCGACCCGCTCGACGCGGTTGCTGCCCAGCGGTTCGATCTCCTGCTCCTGCAGCGCGCGCAGCAGCTTGCTCTGCAGCGCCAGCGGCATGTCGCCGATCTCGTCCAGGAACAGCGTGCCACCGTCGGCGTGCTTGAACTTGCCCTCGCGGCCGCGACGGTCGGCGCCGGTGTAGGCGCCGGGGGCGACGCCGAAGAACTCGGCCTCCAGCAGCGTGTCGGGCACGGCGGCGATGTTCACGCCCACGAAGCGCCGCGCCGCGCGCGCGCCGGCGGCGTGGATGCCTTGCGCGAGCAGTTCCTTGCCGGTGCCGGTCTCACCCAGCAGCAGCACCGTGCTGCCGATCTGCGCCACCCGCCGCGCCTGCCGCTTGACCTCCAGCGCCGCCGGGCTGGCGCCGATGAAGCTGGCGATGGTGTGGCGCGGCCGCCGTTGCGCGGCCAGCTGCTGGCGCGCGGTGTCGAGCTCGGTCTGCAGGCGGCTGAACTTGGCCAGCAGCGGCTGCATCGTCGTCTCGGGGTGGTCCAGCAGCACGAAGCCAACGGCGCCGATGACGCGACCGGCGTCGTCGCGCAGTGGCAGCCGGCTGACGAGAAAGGTGCCGGCCTGGTTCGTCAGCAGGTCGACCAGGATCGGCTGGCCGGTGTCGATGACATGCGCCATCAGCGTGTTGGGCACCACCTCCTCGACGCGGCGGCCGACGAACTGTTCCGGCTCGGTGAAGCCCAGACCGGGCAGGAAACGCAGGTAGCCTTCGCTGATCCACACGACCCGATGCTCGCGGTCGACGACCATGGCACCCATGGCGTCGCGTGCAAAGGCTTCGAACATCGACTTGCCGGCCATCGCCAGCAGGCCGTCGGCGTCGGCGGGCAGCGTCATCGTCATTTCCCGCTCACGCGCAGCCACCCACGGCCGGCCACACGCGCCGGCCACTGGTGAACTGCTCGTCGATCTGCTCGCGCAACCGCTCGGATATCTTTACGTGGGCCCCCATCGCCGTCTCCAGGTGAACCCTGTGGTATCCACTAGCAGGATCCAGGAATTCTTTCTTTAGAGTGTTGCATACGCAAGCTGCGCTTTTGCCGCGCCGGCTATGTCGCCACTTCCCTGCCAACGATTCCGGAGACACCCCATGAACCGCCGACCCTTCGTCACCGCCCTGTCGGGCCTGTTGCTGGCCGCGCTGCCGCTGGCGGCTGCCGTGGCCCAGACCGTCACCCTCAAGGCCTCGCACCAGTTCCCGGGCGGCAAGGGCGACGTGCGCGACGAGATGGTGCAGATCATCGCGCGCGAGGTGGCCGCGGCCAACGTGGGGCTGGAGATCAAGGTCTTCCCGGGCTCCAGCCTGGTCAAGGCGCAGGAGCAGTGGAAGGCCATGCAGAGCGGCCAGATCGACATGTCGGCCTTTCCCCTGGACTATGCCTCGGGCGCGCACCCGCAGTTCGGTGCCACGCTGATGCCCGGCCTGGTGAAGAACCACGAACATGCGGCGCGCATCAACCGTTCGCCCTTCATGCAGGACATCAAGGCCATCATCGAGCAGGGCGGCGTCAAGGTGCTGGCCGACGCCTGGCTGGCCGGCGCCTTCGGGTCCAAGGACAAGTGCATTCGGAAGCCCGAGGACGCCGCCGGGCTGAAGGTGCGCTCGGCCGGCGCCACCTTTGCGCAGATGTGGGCCGGTGCCGGCGCGTCGATCGTCTCGATCCCGTCCAACGAGGTCTACAACGCGCTGCAGCAGGGCGTGGCGCAGGGCACCGACACCTCGTCGGGCAGCTTCGTGTCGTTCCGCCTGTACGAGCAGATCAAGTGCCTGACGGCGCCCGGCGACAACGCGCTGTGGTTCATGTACGAGCCGGTGCTGATCTCCAAGCGCGCCTGGGACAAGCTCAATCCGGCGCAGCAGAACGCGATGATGGCCGCGGCGAAGAAGTCCGAGGCCTATTTCGCCGCCGAATCCAAGAGCCTGGACGACAAGATGGTCGACGCCTTCAAGAAGGCCAACGTCGAGGTCGTGACGATGACCGACGCCGAGGCCGATGCCTGGCGCGCGGTGGCGCAGCGCACCTCGTACAAGGCCTTCGCCGACAAGGTGCCGGGCGGCAAGGAGCTCATCGACAAGGCGCTGAGTGTCAAGTGAACCCCTTGCGCCGCCGCTGCCCCTGTGGGTGACAGCGGTGCATGCGGCCTCGCGCGCCTTCGGCGTGGCGGCCGCAGGTCTGATCCTGCTGTCCATCGGCGTGATCTGCCAGATGGTCTTCGTGCGCGCGGTGCTCGGGCAGTCTTCCATCTGGCAGACCGAGTTCGTGACCTTCGCCCTCGTGGCGGCCACGTTCATCGGCGCACCGTACATCCTGCTCACGCGCGGCCACGTCGCCGTCGACGTGGTGCCGCTGATGGCGGCCACGCCGCTGCGGCGCAAGCTGCACTTCCTGGGCAGCACGTTGGCACTGGTCTTCTGCGGCTTCTTCCTCTACGCCGCGGTGCCCTGGTGGTGGGAGGCCTTCGACACCGGGAACACGACGTCGTCGATCTGGCGCGCGCGGCTGTGGATCCCCTACCTGTCGGTGCCGGTGGGCCTGGCGCTGCTGTGTCTGCAGTTCCTGGCCGAGATCTGGCTCGTCGCCACGCACCGCCAACTCCCGTTCGGGCTCGCGCCCGACGAACGACTGTGATGCGGTCGGCACGGCGCAGTGGTGCCGGCCGGCAGCCGCGCACGCTGGCATGAGCCCGCAGGCTTTGCCGAGGGCTCATTCCCGCTTGGCGGGACCGGCCGCAGGCCACAGGGTGCACCAGTGAGCCCTCTCACCATCGGCCTGCTGATCTTCGCCGTAACGGTGGCGCTGCTGGCCACCGGCATGCCGATCGCGTTTGCGCTGGGCACCGCGGCGCTGGTCTTCATGGTGGCCTTCGACGGCTGGAACAGCGTGCACTTCATTGCCGAGACCATCTTCGCCGGCCTCAGCGACTTCACGCTGGTGTCGCTGCCGATGTTCATCATCATGGGCGCCGCGGTGGCGTCCTCGCGCGCCGGCAGCGACCTCTACGAGGCCCTGTCGCGCTGGCTGCACCGCGTACCGGGTTCGCTGGTGATCAGCAATATCGGCGCCTGCGCGCTGTTCTCGGCGCTCACGGGTTCGTCGCCCGCCACCTGCGCGGCGATCGGCAAGATGGGCATCCCCGAGATGCGCCGCCGCGGCTACGACGCCGACCTGGCCACCGGCGCCATCGCCGCCGGCGGCACGCTGGGCATCCTGATCCCGCCCAGCATCACCATGATCCTGTACGGCATCGCCTCCGAGACGTCCATCGGGCGGCTGTTCATCGCCGGCATCCTCCCCGGCCTGCTGCTCACCGGCCTGTTCATGGCCTGGGCGCTGTTCCTGAGCTGGAAACGCGGCACCAGGCTGGTGGACAGCGACCGCATCTATTCGCTGAAGGAAAAGCTCGAGCTGCTGCCTCGGCTGCTGCCCTTCATCGCCGTCATCGTGGGCGTCGTGTACGCGCTGTACGGCGGCATCGCCACGCCGTCGGAAGCGGCCGGCGTGGGCGCGCTGCTGTGCCTCGTGATGGTGATCGTGATCTACCGCGTCTGGCGGCCGATGGCCCTGTGGCTCATCCTGCGCGACGGCCTGCGTGAATCGGGCATGCTGCTGATGATCATCGGCACCTCCATCCTCTTCGGCTACATGATGTCGTCGCTGCAGGTGACGCAGTCGGTGGCCCAGAGCATTGCCGAGCTGCAGGTCAACAAGTGGGTGGTGCTGGGCGCCATCAACCTGATGCTGCTGGTGGCCGGCATGTTCCTGCCGCCGGCGGCCATCATCCTGATGACGACGCCCATCCTGATGCCGGTGATCCTGGCCGCCGGCTTCGACCCGATCTGGTTCGGCGTCATTCTCACGATCAACATGGAGCTGGGCCTGATCACGCCGCCGGTGGGTCTGAACCTGTTCGTGATCAACAGCATCACGCCGGACATCAAGCTGCCGACCATCCTGAGGGGTGCGCTGCCCTTCATGGGCTGCATGGTCGTGGCGATCGTGATCCTGTGTGTGTTCCCCGGGCTGGCCACCTGGCTGCCGCAAAGACTGATGGGCTGAAGCGCCGATGCTCGACGACCTCAAGCGCGCCGTGATCCGCGTTGGCGGCGACCGCCGGGTGCACGCGCTGCTGGTGCTGTGCCGGCGGCTGCTGTCGGAACGCGGCGAAGCGAACAGCGTGGCCATCGCGCGCGAGCTGGTCGCCGGTTACGACGCCCTCGCGCAAGAGACACGCGAGCGCTTCTTCGAACACCTCGCCGCGGACTTCAACCCCGATCCGCAAGCCCTGCTGGCCAGCGCCGAGGCCTATGCCCGCGCGCCCACGGCGGCGCACCTGCTGCAGCTCACGCGCGACGCCGAACCACCGCGCCAGGAGCTGCTGCGCCGCATCAACCGGCTGCCGGGCGGCACCGCGCATATCGTGGCAATGCGGCGTGCGCTGCTGGACCGGCTGCCACTGCATCCCGAACTGGCGGCGCTGGAGGCCGACTTCCTGCACTTGCTCGGCAGCTGGTTCAACCCCGGTTTCCTGCGCCTGCAGCGCGTCGACTGGAGCTCACCCGCACAGCTGCTGGAACAGCTGATACGCCACGAAGCCGTGCACGCCATCGACGGCTGGGACGACCTGCGCCGCCGCCTGCAGCCCGACCGCCGCTGCTTCGCCTTCTTCCACCCGCAACTGCCCGAGGAGCCGCTGATCTTCGTCGAGGTCGCGTTGCTGCCGGAGATGCCGGCGGCGATCGCGCCGCTGATCGACAAGGCCGCGGCGCCGCAGCCGCCCGGCAGCTTCAAGGTGGCGGCCTTCTATTCGATCAGCAACTGCCAGCCGGGCCTGCGCGGGGTCTCGTTGGGCGACTTCCTGATCAAGCGCGTGGCCGAAGAAATGCAGCGCGAACTGCCCAGGCTCAGGACCTTCTGCACGCTGTCGCCGATACCCGGCCTGGCGCGCTGGCTGCGCGCGGGCGCGGTCCGCGACGGCCTGACCCGCCCTCGCGCCCAGCGGCTGGATGAGGCCCGGCAGGCCCTGCTGGAGGCCTGCGACGGCGACCTCGACCACCTGGTCAGCGCCGACGCGGTGCGCCAGCTGGCCCCACCCGGTGCGCAGGCGCTGCAACGTCTGGCTGCCATCTACCTGGCCCAGTGCAGCACGGCCGCCGACGGCGACCCGGTGGCGCGCTTCCACCTCGACAACGGCGCCCGACTCGAGCGGCTGAACCCGCTGGGCGACCTCTCGGCCAAGGGCCGGCGCCAGTCTTTCGGCATGATGGTCAATTACCTCTACGATCTGCAGAAGGTGGAGTCGCACCACGAGAAATTCGTGCATGGTGACGTGGCGCACTCCCGACACATTGCGGCCTGGCTCTGAGCCTGGACGCCCGACCCTGCCATGAGCTCACAGAACCTGTTTACCGCGCTGCGCGCCGCCTTCCCGGCCGACCTCGACCAGGTCGCCATCGAAACCGCCGACGGCCCCGGCGCCCCGCTGCGCTACAGCTGGCGCGACCTGGAGCGCGCCAGCGCCATGATCGCCAACCTGTTGACGTCACTCGAACTGCCCGCGGCCAGCCGCATCGCTGTGCAGGTGGACAAGAGCGTCGAGGCGCTCATGCTCTACCTGGCGGTGCTGCGCGCCGGGCACGTCTACCTGCCGCTGAACAGCGGCTACCAGGCGGCCGAAGTGGAGTACTTCGTCGGCAATGCCGAGCCGGCGGTGGTGGTGTGCGCGGGTGCGAACTTCGGCTGGGTGAGCAAGATCGCCTTCCTCGCCGGCACCAAACACGTCTACACGCTCGACGACGACCGCAGCGGCACCCTACTCGACCGCGCCGCCTTCCAGCCCGACACGCACGTGCCGGCGCCGCGTTCGGCGTCCGACCTGGCGGCCATCCTCTACACCAGCGGCACCACCGGGCGCAGCAAGGGCGCGATGCTGACGCACGGCAACCTGCTGTCCAACGCGCGCGTGCTCAAGGACTACTGGGGCTGGAAGGCGGGCGACGTGCTGATCCACGCCCTGCCCGTCTTCCACGTGCACGGCCTGTTCGTGGCCTCGCACGGCGCGCTGCTGGGCGGCAGCCGCATGATCTGGTTCAGCCGCTTCGACGCCCGCGCGGTGGCAGCGCGGCTGCCCGAGGCCACGGTGTTCATGGGCGTGCCCACGCTGTACGTGCGCCTGCTGGCCGAGCCCGGCCTCACACGCGAGGCCTGCCGGCACATGCGCCTGTTCATCAGCGGCTCGGCGCCGCTGCTGATCGAGACCTTCAACGCCTTTCGCGAACGCAGCGGCCACACCATCCTGGAACGCTACGGCATGAGCGAGACGGTGATGCTGACCAGCAACCCCTACCGCCCCGAGAGCGCGCGCCGTGGCGGCACCGTGGGCCTGCCGCTGCCCGGCGTGGGCGTGCGCGCGCACGACGGCCAGGGCCGCCCGCTGCCGGCCGGCGAGATCGGCAACATCCAGGTCCAGGGTCCCAACGTCTTCATCGGCTACTGGCGCATGCCCGAGAAGACCGCCGAAGAGTTCACCGCCGACGGCTGGTTCAAGACCGGCGACGTCGGCCGCATCGACGCCGACGGCTTCGTGACCATCGTCGGCCGCAGCAAGGACCTCATCATCAGCGGCGGCTACAACGTCTATCCGGCCGAGATCGAGAGCGTCATCAACGAACTGCCCGGCGTCGCCGAGTCGGCCGTGGTCGGTGTGCCGCACGGCGATTTCGGCGAAGCCGTGGTGGCCGTCGTCGTGCCGCGTGCCGGCGCCACGGTCGACGGCGCGGCGATCGCAGCGCAGCTGCGTACGCGGATCGCCAACTTCAAGGTGCCAAAACAGGTCTTCGTGGTGCCCGAGCTGCCGCGCAACGCCATGGGCAAGGTGCAGAAGAACCTGCTGCGCGAGCAGTACCGGGCGCTGTTCTCGCGGTGAGCACCGAGCCCCAGGCGAGCGACCGCTGCCCGCGCTGCGGCGCCACGTTTGCCTGTGGCGCGGCCGGGCCCGACCCCTGCGCCTGTACCACCGTGACGCTGGGCGCCGCGCTGCAGGAGCGGCTGCGAACGCAGTTTCGGGGCTGCCTGTGCCTGGCCTGCCTGCGCGCCCTGGCGCAGCCCCAGGCTGCAGGCGACCGCGGTGGCGGTGGCGGCGCCGCCACGGGCCCCTGAAGCGGCGCGTTTCATCGCCGCCAGCGGCCGTTGGGCACGGCGCGGCCGCGCTTCGTCGCAAGCGCATGGCGGCGTGCATGGCAGTTGCCTAGAGTCCGCTCCATCGACACGCCGTCACCGCCTTCACGGAGCCCCCACATGAACACCCGCAACACCGCCAGCCGCCAAGCCACCGCCTTCGGATTTGCCGCCCTCGTCACCTTGTCCTTGCTGGCCGGCGTCGACCGGCTGGCCACACAAGCCGCCGTCGACTTGCAGATCGCCCGCCAGGCCGCCCCGACGCAGGTCGTGGTCATCGCAGCCAAGCGCGACGCACGCACCTGAACGGCCACGGTTCCCGGCCCGGCCCCGCTTCGGCGGGGCCTTTTCTTTGGCCCCTGCCGGCAGCGCTTGCGCTCCTGCAGCTCGACGCCACCCGCAAGCGGGCGCGGCACCGACTGGTGTCCAATGGAGGCCCTGCAATGCACCGCCTGCGACGCGCCATGGACCCCCTGCTGCCCGATCCGGAAACCCTTGCTGCCGCACTGCGGCGTCACCGCGTGCTCGGCCAGCTCGATGCGGCCGCGCGCGACGCCTTGCTGGCCAGGCTGCAGCCGCGGCGTTTTGCCGCGCGCGAGACGGTGGCCAGGGACGATGCGCTCGGACACAGGCTGGGCATCGTGGCCCGTGGCACCCTTGCCTTCCACAACGAAGCCGACGCCACGGCGCTGCGCGTGAAAGCGCCCGACTGGTTCGGTGCCGGCGTGCAGCCCACTGCGGCAGCGGCCGGCTGGACGGTGGTGGCCGAGACGGAGGCGCTGGTCGGCTTCCTGCCCGCCGATGAACTGGCCGCGCTGACCGAGGCCCACCCGGCGCTGCAGTTCTTCGTCGAAGCGCCGCCGCCGCAGCGCTCGCCGGCCGAGGCCGCCGACCCGCACATGAACCTGATGAAGACGCCGGTGCGCGAGCTGCTCAAGCGTGCGCCGGTGACGGTGTCGCCGCACAGCTCGATCCGCGCCGTGGCCGAGCTGATGCGCGAACAGCGCGTGTCCTCGGTGCTGCTGGAAGAACAGGGCCACCTGTTCGGCCTGGTCACCGACCGCGACCTGCGCAACCGCGCCCTGGCTGCCGGCCTGGACCCGGCACTGCCGATCGTGGAGATTGCCACCGTGGCGCCGCTGACCATCGCCATCGACGCACCCGGTTTCGAGGCACTGTTGTTGATGGCGCGCCACAACATCCACCATGTGCCGGTGATGGACGGCGCCCGCGTGGCCGGCATGCTCACCGCCACCGACGTCACCGAGCAGCACAGCAGTTCGGCCGTGTACCTGGTCGGCGACATCCACAAGCAGACCACGCTCGAGGGCCTGGTCGCTGCCGCAGGCCGGGTGCGGTTGCTGCAGAAGCACCTGGCCGCCGCCGGCGCCAGCGCCTACTCCACGGGGCACATGGTCACCGCCGTCACCGACGCCCTGACCAGCCGGCTGCTGCACCTGGGCGAAGCGAAGTTCGGCCCGCCGCCGGTGGACTACGCCTGGGTCGCCGCCGGTTCGCAGGCGCGCAACGAGCAGACGGCCAAGAGCGACCAGGACAACTGCATGATCCTGGACGATGCCTACGACGAAGCGGCGCACGGCGCGTACTTCAAGCAGCTCGCGACCTGGGTCTGCGACGGCCTGGCCGCCTGCGGCTACGTGCACTGCCCCGGCGAGATGATGGCCATGACCGACAAGTGGCGCCAGCCGCACCGCGTCTGGGCCGAATACTTCCGGCGCTGGGTGGACACCCCCGATCCGATGGCGCTGATGCTGACCTGTGTCTTCTTCGACGTGCGCGTGGTGGCCGGCCGCAACGACCTGCTCGACGATCTGCGCACCGATGTGCTCAAGCGCACGCGCGGCAACACCCTGTTCCTGTCGTACATGGTCGGCAACGCCTTGACACGGCAGCCGCCGCTGGGCCTGTTCGGCGGCCTGAGCACGATCCGCTCGGGCGAGCACAAGGGCACGCTGGATCTCAAGCTCAGCGGCATCGTGCCGGTGGTCGACCTGGCACGCGTCTACGCGCTGGCCGCCGGCTACGACGCCGTCAACACCCACGACCGCCTGGCGCACGCCGCCGACAGCGGCGAGATCAGCCCGCAGGGCGTGCGCGACCTGCGCGACGCGCTGGAGTTCCTGTCGACGATCCGCATCCGCCACCAGGCGCGGCAGATGGCCGCCGGTCACGCCGCCGACAACCACCTGCGCCCCGACGAACTGTCCAACTTCGAGCGCAGCCAGCTCAAGGACGCCTTCGGCGTCGTCAAGGCGCTGCAGGACGTGCTGGCACAGCGCTATCAAACCGGGCGCTTCTGATCGCCCCGGCCACCGCTGGCGGCACCCGCAGCGCTGGTCCTTGCAGCCGACGACACCGGCGTTGCCACGTCCCGCAGCGGGACGACGGCGGCCAGGGCCGTTGCGTCGCGCACGACGGCAAGCTGGAGTTCGAGAGGGCCATACAGTTCACATCGGTTCAGGTTCCTGGGTCGGGGGAAGGCACTGACTGCCTGTGCACGGGATCGGCTCGGCTGGGTGCTCGGGCCATCAGACGCTCAGGCCTTCTTTTCCTTGAATTCCTTGAGCTGGCCGCGGCCGGAGGGCGACGTTGCCGATGCGGTCTTCTCGCAGCTGCCTTTGGGCACCATCTTCCAGGCGTTGCCCTGGTGGTCGCGCACCGACGTGCCGGCGCAGGTGGTGCCGGGGCCGGCGGCGCAGTCGTTCTTGCCCTTCAGCGCCACGCCGTAGCACTTTTCCTTGTCGGCGCCCTGGGCCTGCGCGGGGTGTGAGCGAGCGTGAGCGCGGCGCCGAGCGCAAGGGCCAGGGCGACGGCGGTGGTCTGGGTGGCGAGGGTCTGCGACATGTGGCGCTCTCGGTAAGGGTTGAATGGGCTGGTGCCGGTCGGCAAGCGACATTGCAGGCCGAGCGGACGAGAGTCGTTGACGCCGGCCTTGTCCTTACATCGTCGGGCGCCGATGGCCGCCACCGGGCCGCGCGAGAATGCGCAGATCCTGGCCCATGCGCTGTACCTCATCGACTCCTCCACCCACGCTGCCGGGACCGCCCTTGTCGTCCACCCGCAGTGGCAGGGCGCCGGCCCGCGTGGGTCGGTGCGGGTGACGACGCGGTCCTGAGATGGCCCGTTTCCTCCTCGCCTGGGAGCTCGGTGGCGGCATGGGCCACATGGTGCCGCTGGTGCAGGTGGCGCAGTCGCTGCTGCAGCGTGGGCATGAGGTGCACTTCGTGCTGCGCGACCTGTCCGGTGCCCGGTCTGCGCTGGGCGCACTGGCGGCGTCGCCCCAGGTGCACCTGTGGCAGGCCCCGGTATGGCTGCTGCCCTATCAGGCGGCGCAGCCGTCGGCGTCTTATGCCGAGCTGTTGTTCCACGCCGGCTACCTGGACGCCGAGCGCTTGCGCGCCCTGGTGCAGGGCTGGCAGAGCCTGCTCGACGTCATCCAGCCCGATCTGCTGCTGGCCGACCACGCACCCACGGCGCTGCTGGCGGCGCGCGGGCGGCCGCTGCGCCGGGCCCTGATCGGCAGCGGCTTCTTCCTGCCGCCCGCAACGCAACCCTTGCCCAGCTTTCGCGAGTGGGAACGCACCGACGCGCAGCGACTGGCCTACACCGAAGCGCGCGTGCTCGCCACCTGCAACGCGGTGCTGGCGGCCGACGGCCGCACGCCGCTGGCGGCGCTGCACCAACTGGTGGCGGCGGACGAACACTTCCTGCTCACCTGGCCGGAGCTCGACCACTACAGCCCCGGCCGGCAAGGCCGCCCCGGCGCGCATTACTGGGGCCCGCTGCCGGCGCCTGAGCAAGGCGCGCCGGCCCTGTGGTCACAGGGCCCGGAGCCGCCGCTGTTCGCCTATCTCAAGGGCGACTACGCGTCGCTCGAAACCGTGCTGCAGCAACTGGCCCGGGCACCTTGCCGCACGCTCGCCCACGTGTCGGGCCTGACGGCCGCGCAGCGCCAGCGCCATGCCGGCGCCCGTCTGCGTTTCAGCGAAGGCTCAGTGGCGATGGACAGCGCCATGGCGCAGGCCCACGCGGTGCTGTGCCATGCCGGCGCGGGAACGATCTGCACCGCCTTGCAGGCCGGCCTGCCACTGTTGCTGCTGCCGATGCAGGTCGAGCAACTGCTGCTCGCGCGGCGCGTGCAAGCCACCGGCGCCGGCGAGGTTCTGATCGGCGCCGACATCGCCGGCCGGTTGCTGTCCACACTGGCCCGTGTGCTCGGCGATGCCAGCCTGCGCCAGCGCGCGCAGGCGCTGGCGGCGCTGCATGCAAGCACGCACTGCGGCGACGTGACGCAGCGCGTGGCCGAGCGCTGCATCGCCTTGGCACAGGGCGCACCGGGTGCCGGGGCGGCGTGCTGAGCTACGGCGAGCGCCTCAATAGCGCAACCGCGCGTAATACGTCTTCTGCGCCGCCTCGCGCGCCTGCCCCAGCGTGTGGATGCCCATCGCGGCCAGCAGCGGGATCAGCTTCAGGAACACCTCGGCGGTGACGATGGCGTCGCCCAGAGCGGTGTGGCGGCCGATGACGGTGACGCCGAAGCGCTCGGCGATGGCCTCCAGGCGGTGCGATTCCTGGTTCGGGTGCACCACTGCCGACAGCAGCAGCGTGTCGAGCACCGGGTGGTCGAAGACGACGCCGCTGCGGCCTTCGGCGAGCTGCAGGAAGCGCATGTCGAAAGCCGCGTTGTGCGCCACCAGCACGGTGTCGCCCACATAGGCGTGAAAGGCCGGCAGCACGCGGGCTATGGTCGGCTGGCCGAGCACCATCTCGGGCTGGATGCCATGGATGGCGATGCCCGCCGCCGGCAGGCTGCGCTGCGGGTCGACCAGCTGCTCGAAGGCTTCCTGGCGCAGCAGCTTGCCGTTGACCAGCCGCGCCGCGCCGATCTGGATGATCTGGTCGCCGGCCGCCGGCTCCAGGCCGGTGGTCTCGGTGTCGAAAACGGTGTAGCTCAGCTCGGCCAGGCGGCGGTCGTCCAGCGCATGCTGGCTCTCGCTGGCGCGGAAGAGGTCGAAGTCGTAGTACTCGGGCCGGCTGCCGTGGCGCAGGGCGGCGGCACTCAGCTGTTCGGCCGCGGCATGCAGCCGCTCCCCATCGGCGGCGGCGGCCAGCGGCAGCAGGCAACGGAAGAAGGCCTGGTGGCGCACGCGATCGCGTTCGAACCAGAACTCGCCGCCGTGGCGCTGCATGACGTCGCGCACGCTCAGCGGGCTGACCTCGGCGCCGAAACGCATCGGCTCGCTTTCCCAGCTCATCACGGTCTCGGTGCTCATGGCCTGGCCGGACCAGATCAGGTCGAGCTGCGCGCGGCCGCTGGCCGACTGCAGGCGCAGCGTCACGGCGCGGACCTCGAATTCGTCGACCAGCCGGCTGGCCAGGTAACTCAGCGCCTGCAGCAGCGCAAAGCTGTCGACCTTCAACCACAGCGCGGCGTCCACCTCCTGCGTGCCGGTGCGCACGGGGCACACCGCTTCGATGCGGCGCAGCGCCGCGGCCACCAGGTCGGCGCCCAGCATGTCCTCCAGCGGCCAGCGCGTCTTCACGTCCTGCGTGCTGCGTGCGGTCAGCTCCTGGATGCGCCGCGCCATCGCCTTGGCCTCGTCGCGCACGACGGCCAGGAAACGCTCGCGCGCCGTGGCGTCCAGGCCGGGGTCGTCGAGCACCTCCACCGCCGCCTGCAGGTTGCCCAGCGACGCGCGGCTGCCCTCGGTCAGACCCAGCAGCAGCTGGTCCTGCGCCGAATCGCGTTCGTAGTCGCGCGTGATGTTGTCCAGCATCAGCACGAAGCCGCCCAGCGCCGCGTCGGCAGCTTCGCTGTCGCGCACCGGCGCCATCACCGCGCGCAGCAGCTGCCCGCTCCTGGTGACGGTGACGAACTGCGCCGACGGCGTGGCCGCGCCGCGCTGCAGGCGCTGCTGGATGTTCTCCAGCGCGTGCGCCACGAGCTGGCGGTCGAACACGGTGTAGATGCTGCGGCCCAGGCCGATGAGCTCGGCGCCGCCGGCCAGCGCCGGCGCGTCCGACAGCGCCTTGAACTGCAGCCGCGCGCGGTTGTTGTACAGCAGCACGCGGCCGTCGAGGTTGCACACCACCACGCTCTGCGTCAGCTCCGACATCAGCGCCGCCAGGCGGCTGCGCTCCTGCTCGACGCGCCGGCTGCCCTCGGCCACGCGCTCGGCGATCTCGCTGCGGAGTTGTTCCCGCTGGCGCACCAGCACGTTCATGGCTTCGGCCAGGCCGCGCACTTCGGCATTGCCCTGGCCTTGCAGCGTGGTCTCGGCGTCGGTCTCCAGCAGCACACGCGCCTGCTCGAGCAGCCGCGCCGGCGGCGCCACGAGGTGGTGGTAGACCCAGTGCGCGGCGGCCATCAACGCACCGGCGAGCACCACCACCATCGTCACCAGCAAGGCCAGCCGAGGGCCCAGCAAGGTGGCCGCGGCAGCGGCCTGCGCGGGCGTGAAGGACGATCGCACGAGGGCGATCGTCGCTGCCAGCCACAGCCCCAGCACCACCGCCGTGGCGGTGACGGACACGGCCAGCGCCTTCAGCAGACGGGTGTCGCGCTTCAAGGCGAGGCCTCCAGCCCGCGGTGCCTCATGGCGCCGGCTTCCAGCCCGTGGCGCCTCATGGCGTCGCCTCCAGCATCTCGCGTACCTTCTGCACCAGCTCGCGGGTGGAGAAGGGCTTGGTCATGTAGGCGTCGGCGCCCATCGCCAGGCCCTTGACGATGTCGGTCTCGCGGCCCTTGGCCGTGAGCATGAGGATCAGCGTGGAGCGGATGCTGTCGTCGTTGCGCGCTTCCTGGCAGACCTCGAAGCCGGTCTTGTTCGGCATCATCACGTCCAGCAGCAGCAGCCGCGGGTGTTCGCGGCGCAGGGCATCCAGCGCCTCCTGCCCGTCGCGCGCCAGGTGCACCTCGTAGCCCTCGCGCTTCATCAGGAACTCCAGCGAGATCAGGATGTTGGGCTCATCGTCGGCGATCAGGATCTTCGTCGTCATGGCTGGTCTTTCGCGCCTGGGGTCTCGTCGGCCGGCACCGGTGCCACCCAAGGTAGGGTGAACTCGAAGCATGCGCCTTGATCGATGTCACCCCGCAGGCCGATGCGGCCGCCGAAGTGTTCGACGATCTGGCGGCTGATGGGCAAGCCCAGCCCGGTGCCGGCGGGCCGGTGCGTGGCCTCGCCGCCCTGCTGGAATTTCTCGAAGATCAGCGCGCGCTGGTCCGCGGGCACGCCGGGGCCGTTGTCGTGCACCTGCACGGTGAGGCCCTGGGCGTCGGCGGCCAGCCGCACGCGGATCAGCCCGCCGGGCTTGGGCACGAACTTGGCCGCGTTGCCCAGCAGGTTGAGCAGCACCTGGGTCAGCCGGTCGGCGTCGGCGCGCAGTGGCGGCACGGCGTCGGGCAGGTCCAGTACCAGCCGGGTGCCCTGCTCGCGCAGCGGCTGGGCCACCGCCTGCACCGCCTGCTGCACCAGGGCGCGCATGTCGACTTCGCTGTTGCGCCACTCGGCGTGGCCGGATTCGATCTTGGCCAGGTCCAGCACCTGGTTCACCAGGCGCGACAGGCGCTCGGTCTCGACGACCACGATGCCCAGGAACTGCTGGCGCTGCGCGACGTCCATCTGCGGGTCGTCGGCCATCAGCTCGGCCAGCGCGCGGATGCTGGTGAGCGGCGTGCGCAGCTCGTGCGTCACGCTGGACATGAAGTCGTCCTTGAGCCGGTCCAGGCTCTTGAGTTGCTCGTTGGCCGCGCGCAGCTCCGCGGTGGCGCGCCGCAGCGAGGCCGACTGTTCCTCCAGCGCGCGCGAATAGGCGCGCAACTGCGTCGCCTCGTCCAGGATACGCATCACGTCGTCCAGCGCCAGCGGCTCTTCCTGAACCGCCGAAGCGACCATGACCCGCGCCGAGGCGCTGCCGATGGCACCGGCCAGCTGCGTCTCGACGAACTGCACCAGCTGCGCGTCGGCGCGGATGTCGGCCACGCGCGCCGCACCGACGCGCCGCGCGTAGTCGGCAAAGAGCTGCTGCGCGCGCGCCTCACCCAGGAAGCGCGCCACCAACGGCAGCAGGTCGGCCACCGCGGCGCGGCCGCGCCAGAAGGCCGGGCCGGAGTGCACGGCGTCGCTGACGTCGACGAACAGCGCCGCCTGGCTGGCCTCGCGCGCCGACGGCGCCCGCCACAGCGAGACGACGACGTAGGCGCCCATGTTGGCCAGCAGGCTCCAGAACAGCGAATGCGTCAGCCCGTCCAGGCCATGCAGGCCGAACAGCGACTCGGGCCGCAGCAGCTCCAGCCCCCAGGGTCCGTGTTGCAGGAAGCCGGCGGGGAACCAGCCCGACTTGGCGATCGACGGCAGCATCAGCGTGTAGGTCCACAGCGCGAAGCCCGCCACCAGCCCCGCCAGCGCGCCGCGTTGCGTGCCGCCCTTCCAGTACATGCCGCCCAGCGCTGCGGGCGCGAACTGCGCCACCGCGGCAAAGCTGATGAGGCCGATGCTGACCAGCGCGTAAGCCTCGCCCGCGAGGTGGAAATAGACATAGCCGAGCAGCAGCACGCCGAGGATGGCGCCACGACGCACGCCGAGCAGCACTCCGGTGAGGTCACCGCGCGCGCGCAGGCGCTGCCCGCCGATGCGCAGCAGCACCGGCATCACGAGGTCGTTGCAGACCATGGTGGACACGGCGATGGCCTCGACGATGATCATGCCGGTGGCTGCCGACAGGCCGCCGATGAAGGCCGCCAGCGCCAGCGTCGTCGCGCCCTGCGACAGCGGCAGCGACAGCACGAAGGCGTCGGCATTGGCAGTGCCGGGCCCGAAGTGCAGCAACCCGCCGAAGGCGATCGGCAGCACGAACAGGTTGATCAGCAGCAGGTACAGCGGAAACACCCAGGCCGCGCGCTTGAGGTGCCTCTCGTCGACGTTTTCCACCACGATGACCTGGAACTGCCGCGGCAGAAAGATCACCGACAGCATCGACAGCACGGTGAGCGCGAACCACTGCTCGTAGGCGAAGGTCTGGCCCTGGCCCAGCGTGAGCAGGGCCTTGAGCTCGGGCGCCGCGTCGACGCGCGCGAAGAGGTCGCCCAGGCCGCCGAACATGCTCCAGGTGACGAAGGCGCCGACGGCCATGAAGGCCACGAGCTTGACGATGCTCTCGAAGGCGATCGCCGCCACCATGCCTTCGTGGCGCTCGGAGCTGTCGAGCTGGCGGGTGCCGAACATCATCGTGAAGCCGGCCAGCAGCAGCGCGGCGTAGAAGGTGCTGTCCTGCCACCAGCTCACCGCGCCGGCCGCGGCGACACCCGGCGCGGTGGTCATCAGCGCATAGCCGGTGGCGATGGCCTTCAGCTGCAGCGCGATGTAGGGCACGATGCCGACCACCGTGATCAGCGTCACCAGCCCGGCCAGCAGCGGGCTCTTGCCGTAGCGGCTGGCCACGAAGTCGGCGATCGACGTGATGCGGTAACGGCGCGCGATGCGGATCATCTTGCGCAGCACCGTCCAGGCCAGCACCATGGCCAGTGTCGGGCCCAGGTAGATGGGCAGGAACCAGACGCCCGAAGCGGCGGCGCGGCCGACGCTGCCGAAGTAGGTCCACGCGGTGCAGTACACCGCCATCGACAGCGCATAGGCCCAGGCGTTGCCGACGATCGAGCGCCCTGCCGCGGCGCGCCGATCGCCAAAGGCCGCCACCGCGAACAGCAGCAGCAAGTAGGCCAGCGAAGTGCCGATGACGAGCGTGGGGCTCAGCACCGCGGCCCGCCCTCAGAGGTTGAGAGGCGATCCCATGCACCCGCGCAGGGGTGGCCAAGGGCCCTGAGCAAGGCGCAGCGCGCCGCCCGCACTGGCGTGCGAGCAAGCGGTGCAACACCGGCCGCACTACGCGGGTCGGCTTCACTTCTGCACCGCGTATCCCGGGGCGATGGATTCCTTGATGGCGTCCAGCGCCGTTGCCGTGGGCGGCGCAGGCGCCCACGCCATGTAGCCCCACTTCATGACATAGGCGTCGTAACCCAGCAGGCGCAGTGCGGTGACCGCCTTGTTCTGCTGCTGGCCGGTGTCGCAGTGGACGATGATCTCCTTGTCTCTGGGCAGCTTGGCCAGTGTCTCGGCCTTCGCCACGTCCAACAGGTTGACGTGGATGGCGCCGGGCACGTGGCCCAGGTCGAACTTCTTGTCCTTGGGGATGCGCACGTCGATGACCACGAAGTCCTTCTTGCCGCCCTTGATGCGCAGTGCCACTTCTTCGGCCAACACCTCGTAGAAGTCGTTGTCCTCCAGGCCGCTCATGTAGGCATGGACGAACTTCTGCAGCGTGGCCTGCTCGGCCGGCGTGGCCTTGGGCAGGGCGGTTTGCGTCCAGGCCGGGTTGCACAACAGGGCGGCCAGGGCTGCGGGGACAGCGAAACGGTGGAATGGGCGCGATACCTGGACCTCCGAAGACGAACCTTGCGATGACAGGATCGATACCGGATGGTGCATTTGCCCGCAGGCGATTGCTTGCGCCTGGTCAAGCCGCGCGCGCAACGCGCCCGGGTGTCGCGTCAGCGCCAGTGCAGCACGGTGTCGGCCGCCGCCACGCCGTCGAGCACGGCTGCAAAGGGCTCGCCGCAGGTCTGCACGGTGACCTGGGCACCTCGCTCCTGCAGTGCCTGCACCAGCGGCGGCAGGTCGGCCGGCCAGTCGGCCCCGTCGATCAGGATGAGCAGCTTGCGGCTTGCAGGCGTGTTCATAACGTGTAGACCACTTCGGATTGCAGCAGGGCGTCTGCCAGGCGTGCAGCGACTGCGGCCGGATCGGTGATGACATCCACCGGCACCTCGATGAAGTCGAGCAGCTCGCGCTGCTCGGCCACCGCAGGGTCGTCGGGCAGTGCGCCGATGGCCGCCACGCGCACGCCCTCGTGCAGCAGGGTCAGGCCGGCGGCCACGCGCAGCGCTTCGGCCGGGTTGTTCTTGGCGATGACGAGGACGCGCTTCATGGTTCAGAGCGTGATGACGCGGTCACACTGTTTGGCCAGCTCGGCGTTCTGGAACTGGCTGCGCAACTTGACGTCGGGCGGTGGCTCGCCCTTGCCGTACAGCTGCCAGGCGTGCTCGCAGGCGTCCAGCCGCAGCGTGCCGGCGCGCACCATGGCCATCACGCCGGCGTCGGCGAGCAAGCGCACGCCGGCGTGGGTGAGAAAGCAGCGCACCGGCCAGCCCCGCGCCGCGGCCGCCGCGGCCAGGCCCAGCAGTTGCGGGCCTGCAGCGTCGTGGGTGGCCACCAGTCCGAGCTTCATCACGGCAGCCATCGTCAGTGCTTGCGGATGGTCCAGCGCAGTGTCTTGCCGGCGTCGCGGACCTGCTCGATGATTTCGTTGCCATCGTTGGCGCACATGGCGCTGATCGACTCGCCCGAGGACGGGTTGTCGAACAACAGCTTCAGCGTGTCGCCGGGCTTTAGCTTTTCCAGCGCCTTCTTGGTGTACAGCTGCGGGTGCGGGCAGGCGTAGCCCTGCACGTCGAGCTGATAGTTGCCCTCGGCGAGCTTCTCGAACTTCGCGGCCATGGCCGACTCCTTCTTCCAAATTGGCGCCGCGGCGGGCGCATGAGCAGGTTTGTGCTGGGGGACCTCAGAACTCCAGTGGCGTTTCCTTGGCCATCTTGCGTTCGATCCACCAGTTGAAGAACTTCACGCCGACCCAGCCGCCGGCGGTCATGCCCGCGGCGAAGATCCAACCCGAGGGGTCGCCGTTGGTCACGGTGGCAAAGAAGGCGCCGATGTTGCAGCCCATGGCGATGCGCGCGCCGATGCCCATCATGATGCCGCCGCAGATGGCCCACACGGCCACCTCCAGGCTGGGGAACTTGAGCTTGAACTCGTGGTTCAGCAAGGCCATCACGGCCGAGCCGCCGATCACCGCCAGCGACATCCACAGCACCGGGTTGACCCAGGGGGCGGGAAGGCCGTTTTCCAGCCCGAAGAAGATGTTGTCGCGCAGGTTCATGCCCAGTTTCTCGAGCACCCAGCCGGCACCCTGCGCTTCCTGCGTGGTGACGTAGAAGTAGCCGGGGTCGAACACCGTGTCCTGCAGGCTCAGGCCCGAGGTGTGGCCGAGGCCCTGCAGCAGTTCCCCCGCGTTGCTGATGCCGAACTTCTTCTGCAGCACCTGCGTGACCCAGATCTGCAGCCCCGCCGCGACCCCCAGCACCAGCCCGGCGATGGCCGTGCGGCGCGATGCGGTGACCATGCGCCACCAGCCCGCCACGTGCACGCCCAGACCGCTGGCGCCGTCCTTGCGCTGCTTGAGGTAGCCTTTGCGGTACCAGCGGTGGTAGATGAGCGCCAGGATGACCAGCGCTGGCAGGATGGAGGTGATGAGCGCGTTGCCGATGAAGGCTGCCGCGACCGGGCTGCTGAAGCCCAGGGCATCGCCCACGCGCACGGTCTTCAGGTCCCAGATGTGGCCGGCCAGGAACTGGTCGTACCAGCCGCGGGTGACGGTCAACTGCTCGGGCATGTCCTTGGCTTCGGCCGACGCCGTCCAGGCCGCCGGCACCAGCGCGTCCAGCATCCCGCCCGCGTCGACGAACCAGGCCTGCGAAAAGCTCAGCGCGGCCACCACCAGCAGCGCCGCGACACTGCCTTCGCCGGTCTTGTACAGCGAGCCCGAAGCGCAGCCGCCGGTGAACACCATGCCGAAGCCGAAGATCGCACCACCGACCACGGAGTACAGCCCGATCGGCGACGGATGGAAGCTGCTGGTGCCGGTGAGGCTCACGGCCGCCGTGACCAGGCTGAACAGCACCACGGCGATCATGATGCCCACGGCCATGCGCGGCACGCCCACGGCGAACAGGTCGCGGATGGCCGAGGCCATGCAGAAGCGCCCGTACTGCAGCGACATGCCGTAGATCAGCCCGAACGCGATGTAGGCTGTGAAGTAGAGGTAACGCGGGTCGCTGGCGTAGGACCCGGCACAAACCACCAGGAAGAAGCCCAGCACCGACGCTGCGCCCAGCAGGTGGCCGCGTCTGCTGTTCGTGTCGGCGTGGGCCGTGGCCGTCATCTCCATCGTTGTCGTCTCCAGTGGTTGTCGTCGTCTGCGCTGCGCGGCCGATGTTCAGCGCGGCGGCGGCGGCTGGCGCTTGCGCGCGTAGATGCGCCAGTGCTCTGCGTGGTGCACCGTGGCCAGGTGCTCGCAGCCGTGCCCCTCGAGCATGAAGGGGATGGTCTCCACCGAGCTCAGGTTGTCGGAAATGATCTCCAGCACCTGCCCGGGGGCGGCCGCATCGAGCATGCGCTTGGTGACCAGGTTGGTCCGCAGGCAGGTGTCGCCGGTGAAATCGGCGTGCAGGTCGGCTGCGGGCGCGGGCGTGCTGGCTGCTGCGGTGGTTGAAACGGCACGGCCACGACCCGTTTCGGCCGGCGACAACCACCGGCCGGCGGGATCGATCAGTCTGAGGCGGGGCATCGTGCGGCTTCCAGTCACGACCGTCCGTGAGCAAGTGGCGTGCCGCCATCCGGTCGCCGCCATCGCACGCCGTGCCCGGGTGAGCTCGACGCCGCATTCACGCTTGGACGCCATGCATTTTGAGAACCTTGAGCCCCCGGGCGATGAAATGTGCAATCCGCGACCGCTGGCCCGACCCTCCGCCCACGGGGGTGGATTGTGACCTTGCCGGTCGGCATGCAACCTGCTTTGCAGTGCCCGACGGGCGGCCGTCCGTGGGGTATGGGCCATTCGAACAGAGGTGACAACCATGATGCGGAGACAAGACAAGGGCGCCGGCAACGGCTTCGGCGGCTGGCAGCTTTGGGCTGCGGTGGGCTTCAGCACATTGCTGGGGGCCTGCGGCGGCGGCTCGGACGGCGAAGACCGTTCGGGCGGCAGCGTCAAGACCATCACCGCACGCACGCCGGCCGAGATCGCGCAGCGCTCGGCCGACAATTACGAGGACAACGTCAACGGCATGATCACCGCCGCGCGGCTGAAGTCCTGGTTGAGCAACTGGACGGCCAACCGGCCGGCTGGCGTCACCGGCAAGCTGATCGTCTTCCAGGCCACGGTCGGCCCGGCGGGGGCGGAGTACATCAAGGGCAACAACCTCAATACCTTCACCTACCTGTCGCCGTCGTCGGAGTGGATCCAGACGCGCTCCAACGGCGTCATCCTCACGCAAAGCATGGTTCCCGACGGCGCGACCATGGACGCGCTGCTCAAGAAGTACAACGTCGACCCGCAAAACGACATGATCGTCTGCGCCATGGGCACCGGCAGCACCGGCAACGCCATGGCGCAGGGGCGCTGCTGGTACGCGCTGCGCTACTGGGGCGTGCCGGCCGGGAACCTGGCGCTGCTCAACGGCGGCAACCAGTGGATCAACGGCAACGGGCTGGACGCCAGCGACTTCACGGCCACGGCCAGCACCGCGCCCAACACCGGCCTGGTCAGCGTGAAGAGCCTGCTCGACGACAACACCGCACTGCAGGCCACCGTGGAAGACATGCTGGCCGTGTTGCCGGCCAGCAACCACAACGTGCTCAACGACGGCGTCATGATCTGGGACGCGCGCAGCGCCGGCCAATTCAGCGCCGGTGAGCGCCTGGAGCCGGGCGAGGGCAGCTTCACCGCCTGCGGTGGCACGATCTGCCCGCCGCCGGCCGGTTACGACTACATGCGCACCTTCCAGAACAACGGCTCGCGCCAGGGCCATCCGCATGGCACGCTGCAGTTGCAGTTCACGCGCATGCTCGACTCGACCAAGGGCTTTGCCTATAAGCCGAAGGCCGAGATCGCGGCCTACATGGGCGGCGCGGCCGACTCTGCAGGTTATGCGCTCATCGACGCCAGCTACCAGCCGGTAGGCGCCGGCGCGGGCTACCAGCCGGGGGACACCGTCTACGTCTACTGCGAGACCACCTTCCGCGCCATGATCACCGGCATCGCCAGTGCCGTGGTCATGGGCTACCCGACGCGCTTCTACGATGGCGCGATGGTCGAGTGGCACTCGCTGTCGCACCTGGCCGACGCCACCGGCACGCCCATCCTGCCGGCCGACTCGCCGTGGCGCACCGACGTGAGATCCTTCTTCCGCCAAGCATCGTCCGCGGTCAGCGTGGCCACGCGAACCATCATCAACCCCTACGCCACCCACGCCAACCAGATCATCCTGGAAGGTCAGAGCTACAAGCAGGGCAGCAGCGGCGGCTCCGGCGGTGGCGCTGCGCCCAACCCCGCCAACCCCTGCGGCGGCTGATCGGCTTCAGTCCAGGGGCGCCTGCGTGCTTGCAGGCGCCCTTGTCGTAGCCACCACAGTGCAAGCCTTGACCGACGCATGCGAAGACTGACAGGCCGGCGCGCCGTGCTGGCCCTGTTGCTGCTGGCGCTGGCCGCCGCAGCCGTCTCCTGGGGTGTGCTGCAATGGCAACGCGCCAGCCGCGACGCCGCCACGACCGCATTCCTGCAGCGCCATTGGGCGCACCCGATTGCCGCGCAGGGTGAGCCGCCGCAGCGCTTCGGCGCCACCGAAGCCTCGCTGGCGCCGCAGGCCTGCGGCAGCTGCCACGTCTCGCAATGGGCCGACTGGCAGACCAGCCTGCACAGCCGCACCGTCGGGCCGGGCTTGCTGTGGCAGTTGCGCACTTTCGATCAGGCCAACGGCAACGCCTGCCTGCGCTGCCATGCGCCGCTGGCCGAGCAACGCGCACTGACAGCGCTGGAACGCGGCTGGCCCAACGCCCCGGCCAGCGCGCCACCGGACTACGTGCCGCCCGACCTGCACCGCCAGGGCCTGGTGTGCGCGGCCTGCCATGTGCGCCAGCACCAGCGCCACGGGCCGGTGCCGCAGGAGGGCCGGCCGCAGCCGCACCCCGACCTGCCGCACGGCGGCTACGTGGCCGAGCCGGCCTTCTCGGACAGCCGCTTCTGCAGCACCTGCCACCAGTTCGAACCCGACGGCCGCCGCGTCAACGGCAAGCTGCTGCAGGACACCTACGAGGAATGGCGCAACAGCCCGGCCGCCGCCGCCGGCCAGACCTGCCAGGGCTGCCACATGCCACAGCGCCGTCACCTCTGGCGCGGCATCCACGACCCCGAAACCGTGGCGCACGCCTTGCGTCGGGAGATCACGGTGCGTCGGCTGGACGATCGGCGCATCCGCGTCGATGTCGCCCTGACCAACGCCGGCGCCGGGCACTACCTGCCGACTTATGTCGTGCCGAAGATCCAGGTCAGCGTGCTGCTGCAGGGTGAAAGGCCGGTGCTGAACCGCCGCCTGGCCACGCACGTGATCGGCCGTGCGGTGGACACGGCGCTGGCCAACGAGGCCGCGGACACGCGGCTGGCCCCTGGCGCCAGCCACCCCATGGCCGTCGAGACCACGGCCGGCCCGGGCCGCTGGCAAGTGGTGCTGCGGACCGAGGTCGCACCGGCCGAACACTACGAGCGCATGTTCGCCGAGATGGACGCGCGCCACCCGGAATTCGACGACACCACGCGCGCGCTGCTGCACCAGGCCTGGCAGGCCGCGGTGGCGGCGCGCTTTCGCCTGCCCGACACAGTGATCGAAGTGCCGGCGCAGGTCGACGAGCCGGTGCGCGTGGTTGCAAATTGAAAGGCCCGTGCCGTGTTCAGGGTTAATGCAACGCCCCGCGCGGCCGTGGGGCCGGGTCATCCCAGGCACGATCGGGCTGCGGCCACTGGCACGCAACGTGCTGATCCGGCGGTGTTGCGCGCACCGGTTCGAGAGGAACCCGCCATGACTGACTTACGTGCCTTGTGGGTCGCCGCCTTGCTGGCATGTGCCGCGGCCTCGGGGCAGGCCCAGCCGGTGTCTGCCGCGGTGTCCGCGGAGACGGCCAAGGAGCCATCCAAAGGGCCAGCCACGACGTCGGCCAAGGACAGCGTGCCCGCGCCCAGCGTGGACCCCGAGCCGCCGCGGCGGCTCAAGTTCAAGGGCCGGGCCGCCAACTGCCTGTGCGCCGACCCGATCACCGATGAAGAGATCGACGCGGCAGCCGCTCGTCTAAGCAAAGCCGACACCCAGACCCAAACCCCGAGGAGCAAGCCATGATCGACCGCCCGTCCCTGACCCGCGAACTGCGCCGGCTCTGGCGTGCCAGCCGCCGCGTCGTGGGCGGGCTGCTCACGCTGGCGCTGGTCGTCACGACCTGGGCCTTGCTGGCGGGCAGCCCGCAGCGCGCGGAGCTGGCCAACGATACAGCCGCCGCACCGGGTTGGGGTCAGGAGGCGCTGGCCGACGTGCAGGAGCGCATGCGCGAGGTCTCGCCCATCGGCCTGGCCAACGCCTGCGGCATGGGCTCGTCGTCGTGCGCCAAGTGCCACAACGGCACGCGGGCCGTGGCGCCCAAACCCGGGAAGTGGCACACCGACCACAAGACCGTCAACGACTCGTGCGCCGGCTGCCACCGCGGCAATCCGCGTCTGATGAAGACCGAACTGGCGCACGCCAAGATGGTCGTCGATCCCCGCACGGCACCCGAGAACTGCACCGCATGCCACAAGAGTGACGACATGACCAAGCTCATGGCCGCCTATCAGAAGAAGTGAAGCCCAGGAGACGAGACCCACCATGAAGCCAAACCAAACCCTGCACACCTGCTGCCGGCGCGCCGCACTGGGCGCCGCCGCGCTGATCGGGCTTGCCGCCGCGGCCCACGCCGGCCCGACCATCGCTTTCGGCAAGGAAGGCAGTCTGACCTTCAACTACTCGCTGCAGGCCTGGGCGCAGAACCGCGACTTCACCTCGCCCACCGACGCCGGCAAGACCACCGACTTCTTCCTGCGCCGCAACCGCGTGACTTTCTCGGGCCAGTACAACGACCTGGTGGGCTTCTACGCCAACCTCGACGCTCCGGGCGACAGCCGCGGCGGTCAGGACGACCGCAGCGTCTTCTTCCGCGACGCGTACGTCACCGTCGACCACAGCGACCCGCTGCGCTTCATCGTCGGCCGCTTCAAGAACACCTTCACGCGCGAGAACCTCGAGGCCTGCTTCGACCCGCTGACGATGGATCGCGCCGAACTCCTCTCGTACACCCCCTGGGGCGGCAGCCGCGACACGGGCGTGGCGATGTGGGGCAATCTGGCCGACGGCCTGGTGAACTACCGTGTCATGTTCGCCGACGGCCGCGAAGGCAACCCGGTGGTGAAGGACAGCCCGCGCCTGACAGCGCGCATCCACGTCAGCCTGCTCGACCCGGAGACCGACTACGGCTATCGGGGCACCTACCTCGGCACCAAGCGCGTGCTGACCATCGGCGCGGCGGTGGACCGCCAGGCCAGTGTCGCCTACGGCGACTCCGTGGGCATGACCGATCCCAAGGACTACAAGGCCTGGACGGTGGACGTGTTCTACGAGCAGCCCACGTCGGCCGGCACCTTCACCGCCTCGGCCGCGGTCGTCAAGTACGACACGGGCAAGGTGCATTTCGGCCTGTCACCCGACGCAGCGCTGCCGGCAGGCACCGACCTCGAGGGCCACTACGTCAAGCTCGGCTACATGCTGCCCGGCAGGGTCGGCCCCGGCCGGCTGCAGTTCTTCGGGCGCAGCGAGAAGTCCACCTACAACCAGCCCATGCGTTACCGCGACCAGAAGTGGAACTCCCTGGGCGCGCACTACTACATCGATGGCCAGCAGCTCAAGCTGAGCGCCGAGTTCGCGGACGTCAAGTTCGACGTGCAGAACCCGGGCAACCCGGCGCAGCGCGACTACAGGCAGTTCACGGCCGGCTTGCAGTTCATCTTCTGAGCCGGCGCGGCAGGCGCCGAAGCCGGGTCTGCCTGGGGGCGCCACGGCCGACCGAGATGGCATCATCGCCGGCAGGCCACGGCCACCGCGCAGCGGCAAGGCGGCGTGGCCTGACTCGGTAGGCTGCCAGGGGGATGGGCATGGGACTTTCCAAGTTCGCCACGGGCGTGGGTGCGCTCGCTTCGGCGCGGGGGTCGCCGCAGCGGCCCGCCCGCTCGCTGCTGGCGCTGGGGATGATGCTCGCGCTGGCTGCGTGCACGGCCATCGCGGTGGCGCAGGGCCAGGGGCTGCCCGCGGTGTCGGCGCTGCTGGCGCTGGCCCTGGCTGCCTGCGCGGCGCTGCTGCTGGCCTACCGCCGTGCCGTCGCGGGCCTGCACGAAGCCGTTTGTGCCGCGCGCGACGGCAGCCTGAGCCCGTTGCCGGTCAGTGGTCTGCCGCGGCGGCTGATCGCCGGGCTGGCCGACGACTACGATGCCCTGGCCCGCGACCTCGGCTCGCTGTTCTCGGAGATGGAGCATGCGCAGCTGGCCATCATCGGCGAGCGCAACAGCCACGAGGCGGTGTTGCAGAGTCTGCCCGGCGCCTTGCTCATCGTGGACGCCGAGCACCACGTCACCGGCAGCAACCTGCAGGCCGAGACGCTGTTCTGCCTGAGCGGGCCGGCGCTGATGGGACAGGACATCTTCCTGCTGACCCAGATCGGCGACGCCGGCCAGGCGCTGCTGCGCGAGGCCTTTGCCGGCGCCCAGCCGGTGCGCAACGCGCTGCTGTGCATCAACGCCGGCGGCGATGCACGGCATGTGTCGCTGAACCTCACCTTCTTCAAGTGGCACAAGGATGCCACTGCCCCCTGTGCGGCCGTCATCCTGCAGGACGTGACCGAGTACAAGCGCCTGGAGGAGATCACCCACCAGACCGAGAAGCTGGTGGCCATGGGGCAGCTGGCCGGCGGCGTGGCGCACGAGCTGAACACGCCGCTCGGCACGATCATGGGCTACGCGCAACTGCTCGACGAAGGCAAGGCCGGCGACGAGCGCAAGGCCGAATATGCGCGGGTGATCTACGGCGAGTCCAAGCGCTGCTCGCGCATCATCGACAACCTGCTGGCCTACGCCCGCCAGCCGGCCTGCCAGCCGCTGCAGTGCGACATCGCCGCGCTCATCCGCGAGATGTCCGATGCCGTCGCCAACTGCCAGGGACGGCGGCTGCAGGTGCCGATCGAAGTCGACGTGGCCGAGCCGATCGCCGTGCGCGGCGGCGCCGGCCAGCTGGAGATCGTGCTCGTGAACCTGCTGGTCAACGCCGTGCAGGCCTCCACCGGGGGCCCGGCGCCGCGTGTGCAGGTGGGCTGTGAACGCGAGGACGACTTCGCCCTCGTCACCGTGGTGGACACTGGCCCGGGCGTGCCGGCGGAGAACCGGCGCCGCATCTTCGACCCCTTCTTCACGACCAAGGCCGGCCACGGCACCGGCCTGGGCCTGGCCATCAGCCACTCCATCACCACGCGCATGGGCGGCACGCTGCATTGTGACGCCGCACACAGCGGCGGCGCGCGCTTCGTGCTGACGCTGCCGCTGGCGCACTGAGCAGCGATGTCATCACCTGCCGAGAAGTCCGTGGCGTCACCGCGGCCGGTGGTGCTGGTCGTCGAGGACGACGTGGCCATGCGCCGCATGGTCACCGAGGTCCTGTGCGACATCGACGCCGAGGTCGTGGCCCCCGACAGCGCGCAAGAGGCGCTGGAGCACCTCGAGCGGCACGAGGTGGCGGTGGTGCTCACCGACCTGTGCATGCCCTCGGTCAGCGGGATCGAGGTGCTGCGTTTTGCCAAGCGCTGCAACGCACAGACACAAGTGGTGCTGATCACCGGCCATGCCACGGTGGAATCGGCCATCGACGCACTCAAGGCCGGTGCCTACGACTACCTGCGCAAACCCTTCGAGCTGGACGACCTGCGCCGGGTGGTGGGCCACGCGCTGCAGCACCACCAGCTCAGCGGCGAAAACGAACGGCTGCGTGAAAACGTGCTGGCCTACACCGCGCTGGACGGCCTGATCGGCAAGAGCCCGGCCATCGAGCAGGTGCGCCGGCTCATCCGCGCCTCGGCGGGCTACGACTGTTGCGTGCTCGTCACCGGCGAGTCGGGCACCGGCAAGGAGGTGGTGGCGCAGCAGATCCACCTGATGAGCCAGCGCCGCGAGGGCCGCTTCGTGGCGCTGAACTGCGCGGCCATCGCCGAAAACGTGATCGAGAGCGAGTTCTTCGGCCACCAGCGTGGTGCCTTCACCGGCGCCGAACGCGCCAAGGCCGGGTTCTTCGAGATCGCCGACAAGGGCACGCTGTTCCTGGACGAGGTCAATAACGCCTCGGCGGCGTTCCAGGCCAAGCTGCTGCGCACGCTGCAGGACGGCACCTACTACCGCATGGGCGACACCACGCCGCGGCATGCCAGCGTGCGCCTGATCGCGGCCAGCAACCGGCCGCTGCCGGCGCTGGTGGAGGCGGGCGGCTTTCGCATGGACCTGTACTACCGGCTCAAGATCGTCGAGATCGTGATGCCGCCGCTGCGCGAGCGCCGCAGCGACATCCCGCTGCTGGCCAACCACTTCCTGGCGCGCCACGTCACGCGCCTGGGCAAGCCGGTGCAGGGCCTGACGCCGCGCGCGCTGGCCGCGCTGATGCGCCACAACTGGCCCGGCAACGTGCGTGAACTGGAGAACGCCATCCAGTCGATGATCATCCTGACCGAAAGCGACTGGCTCGACGTCGACGTGCTGCCGCCGGGCCTGGCGTCCGAAGGCGATTCCCCGGTGCGCGTGATCGACGGCATGGAGCCGCAGAGCCTGGAGGAGATCGAGGCCTACTTCATCGCCAAGACGCTGCGTGAGACCAAGGGCAACCGCACCACGGCCGCCGAGATCCTGGGCATCGACAAGTCCACGCTGTGGCGAAAGGTCAAGCGCTATGAGCTTGAATGACGCGCGGCCGCCGGCCGCCGCCCCTGCCTCCGTTGCCTGAAGATGCGGTGCGCGGGAACTGTGCGCGTGGAGGCTAAGGCGTTCAAACGCCCATCTCCGTGCTCCTGGGGCGGCAAGACCCGTCGGGCGAGGCTCTGATTGCGGTCCTTGTGGTCGACGGCGGCCCCTCAAGCGCCGGTGAATCCGGCCGCGCAGGCCCGTCAGAGGGGGCGCCCATGTGTCTACCCCGACGATCGGGCCGCTTTGCCTCCGGTCCGGAAAACCCCGGGCGGGCCTTCAACGGTCGGAGCGAGCGCTTCAAGCCGAGCAGCTGTAGACGCTGCGCGGCTCACAGTCCGAATGCCCCCGGCATTGGCGGGGGATGGTTACCGGACCAGCCGCACGCTGCGTGCGGGCCGCTTCAGCGTGGCCTTGACCTGGCCGCGGGCCCCGGCCACCTGCACGTCGATGCGCTGGATGCGCCTGAAGGCTTCGAACAGGCCCAGGTCCAGCGTGCGCAGCTGCGCCGGCTGTGCGCAGCGGAGTTCGTAGCCGGCATCAATGTCGGCATGGCCGCCCATGGCGGCGGCACCAGCCTCGAGCACCGGCGCGCTGACCTCGGCCTTGCCCAGCGTGCACTGCGCCGCCGCGTCGGCATCGAACAGGCCTGCGCCGCTTCTCAGGCGTGCCAGCACCTCGTCGACGGCCTGGCGTTCCTTGTCGTTGCGCGGCGCGCGCTCGAAACCCAGCAGGCTGTCCAGCGGCGCATCGAGGTTCACCGTGAAGCTGTCGCCCTGCACCGCCACGTCCACACGCACGACGCCGTGTTCGTGGGCGCGGCCACCGGCGGCGTGGGCCGGCGAAGTCAGCATCAGGGCCATCAACAAGCCGGCGCTTCGGTGCATCAAGGGTGCCTCCAATCGGGTGCGGTTCAAGTTCAGCCGCTCAGCCGGTCAAGGCCTGGCTCAGCGTGCGGGCGTTGTGTTCGATCATTTTCAGGTAGGTCGCGGCCGGCCCGCCGGCTGCCGACAGCGCGTCGGAGTACAGCGTGCCGCCGATCTTCGCCCCGCCTTCCTGGGCGATGCGCTGCAGCAGCCGCGGGTCGCTGATGTTTTCGACGAACAGCGCCTTCACGCCCTGCTGGCGGATCTGGCGGATGAGCTTGGCCACCGCCGCCGCCGAGGGTTCGCTGTGCGTGGCCCAGCCTTGCGGCGCCAGGAAGTCGATGCCGTAGGCGGCACCGAAGTAGCCGAAGGCGTCGTGCGAGGTGATGACGCGCCGCTGCTGGCGCGGGATGGCGTCCAGCTGCTGGCGCACGCGCCGCTCGAGCGTGTCGACCCGGGCCAGGTAGTCCAGGCGGCGCGCATCGATCTCGGCCTGCTGCGCCGGCCAGCGCTGGGCAAAGGCTGCACTCAGGTTGGCGATGTAGAGCCGCGCATGCGCCAGGTCCTGCCAGGCATGCGGATCGACCGCACCCTGCCCATGGCGGTGGCCATGGCCGTGTTGCGCATGGGGCGCGCCCCGCACCACCACACCCTGGCTGGCCACCACCAGGCGGCCCTTGAAGCCGGACACCTTGACCAGTCGGTCGATCCAGCCTTCGAAGCCCAGGCCGTTGACCAGCACCAGCTCGGCCTGCGCCAGGCGCTTGCCGTCGGCCGGCCGGGGTTCGAAGACATGGGCGTCGGCGTCTGGCCGCACCAGCGAGAGCACCTCGGTGCCGGCGGGAGCCAGCTCGCGGGCCATGTCGGCCAGGATCGAGAAGCTGGCCACGACGCGGGCAGGCAGCGCAGCGGCCGTCTGCGCGTGCAGGGGCCAACAGGCGCCACTGGCCAGCGTCACCAGCATGGCGCGGCGCTGCAAGCGCATGGTCTTGGGCTTGTCGGTCATCGTTGTCTCAGGCAGCCAGGTGATGGCGGGCTCGCCAGCGGCGCCAGGCGATGCCGTCGCGGCGCCCGAACAGCACCGACAGCACATAGGCCGCGCCACAGCCCAGCACGATGCAGGGGCCGGACGGCAGCTCGGCATGGAAACTCAGCAGCAGCCCGGCGGCACCCGAAACGGCCGCAATGGCCGCGGCCACGGCAGCCATCTTCAGCAGGTCGGCGGCCCAGAAGCGCGCGGCAGCGGCCGGCAGCATCATCAGGCCCACGGCCATCAGGGTGCCCAGGGCCTGCAAGGCGCTGACCAGGTTGGCCACCAGCAGCACCAGCAAGAGCATGTGCGCAGCGCCGCCCGGGCCCCCCACGCTGCGCAGGAAGCCGGGGTCGAAGCTCTCCAGCACCAGCGGCCGGATCATCAGCGCCAGCGCCCACAGCGTGACGCTGGCCACCGCGGCCATCTGCAGCAGCGCGGCGTCGTCCACCGCCAGCACGCTGCCAAAGAGCATGTGCATGAGGTCGATCTGGCTGCCGCGCAAGGACACCAGCAGCACACCCAGCGCCAGTGCAATGAGGTAGAAGGCGGCGAAGCTGGCGTCTTCACGCTGTGGCGTGGCGCGGGTGACGAAGCCCGCGGCCAGGGCCACCACCAGCGCCGCGACAAAGCCGCCCAGGCTCATCGCCGGCAGCGACAGCCCGGCCAGCAGGAAGGCCGCGGCCGCGCCCGGCAGCACGGCATGGGCCATCGCATCGCCGACCAGGCTCATGCGGCGCAGCACCAGGATGCAGCCGATGGGCGCCGCCCCCAGCGACAGCGCCAGCGTGGCCACCAGTGCACGGCGCATGAAGGCAAATTCGACAAAGGGGCCGGCGGCGTCGGCAAAGAGGCTGCTCAGCATGCGGCCCTGCTCATGCCACGGTCCGGCAGCGGGCGGCCTGCTCGTCCCAGGCTTCGGCCATCTGGCGCGCCTTGAACAGGTGCTGCGCCTGCAGCACCTGCGCCGTCGGGCCCCAGGCCACGCGCTCGCGCGCCAGCAGCAGCACCTGGTCGAAATGCGCCCGCACCTGCTCGATGTCGTGCAGCACCGCGATGACGGTGCGCGATTCCTGCTTCCAGCGCATCAGCAGCGCCAGCAGGTCGGCCGTGGTGCGGGTGTCGATGGCGTTGAAGGGTTCGTCCAGCAAGATGATGGCGGCGTCCTGCAGCAGCACACGCGCAAACAGCACCCGCTGCGCCTGGCCGGCCGACAGCTCGCCCAGCAGGCGCTGATCGAAGCCGCCCAGGCCCACGGCCTGCAGCGCTTCTTGCACACGTTCGCGGTCTGGCGAGCGCACCGCGCCGAAGCTGCCGATGCGGTGCCACAGGCCCATCGCCACCAGTTCATGCACCCGCACCGGAAAACTGCGGTCCAGCTCGGACGCCTGCGGCAGGTAGGCCACGCGCGGCGAGGCGTCGCGCTCGATGCGGCCCTGGTAGGCGCGGATGGTGCCGGCCAGCGCACCCAGCAGCGTGCTCTTGCCGGCGCCGTTGGGGCCGACCACGGCGTGCAACGCCCCGGGCGCAAATTCGCCGCTCAGGTGATGCACCGCGGGGTGGCCGCGGTAGGACACCGTCACGTCGCTCAAGGTGATGGCCGGCCGCGTCACACGAGCGCCCAGGCCACGGCCAGCCACAGGGCCAGCACCACCACCGAGGCCACCGCCAGGCGCAGGCCGGCGCCGGCGCTCAGCAGGCCAGGCGGGCCCGGCAAGGGGCAGCGCGCAGCGCGGTGGGGTGTTCCCTGCATGGTGGCTGTTGGCTCCGGTGGACTGCTAATAATAATGCAGACGCATTACCGGACGCCGCTGGTCACCGGAATGCCCCGCCGGAAGGCCCGAGCTCAGCCGCGAAGTCGGTGTGTGTGTGCCACCGGTTTGGCGGCTTTGGCCGGCTTGGACTTGGGCGCCGCGCAGTCCTTGCACCGACCGTACAGCGTCAGGTCATGGTCATCCACCGTGAAGCCCTGGGGCGCCAGCCGCGACAGGTCACCCGGGCAGGCGTGCACATCGAACACGCGCTCGCATTGCCGGCACTGGAAGTGGTGGTGGTGCTGGTGCCCGGTGACTTCGAAGCGCGGGTTCTCGCCGGGCAGGTTCACCGCCTGCAGTTCGCCCTCTTCGACCAAGGCCTTGAGGTTGCGGTAGACGGTGGCCATGCCCAGGCCCGGCACCGCCTGCTGTGCGGCGTCCAGTACCTCTTGTGGCAGCAGGGGCCGGTCGGCGTGGGCGATGGCGTCGCGAATGGCACTGCGCTGGCGGGTGTTGCGTTCCATGCCACAAGGTTAGCGGATGTCGAGGCCCGTGGTGCCGAAGCCGGCTCGCCGGGAGTGCGTGGCCGGCCCGCTGGAGTCTGTCGGTTGTGTAATGATAGTGCCCTATCATTACGAATAAACGCGTCACCCCGCCCGCCAACACGCCGGAGCACAAGCCATGAACCCGTACCCGCCCCTTCCCCGCCGTGCCGCCCTGGCCGCCCTTGTCTGCGCCGCCGTGCTGGTGGCCTGCGGCGGCGGCATCGAAGCAGACGACGACCATGACCACGATGCGGTGACCCTGGACACCGCCGGACGCCTGGTCACCACCGAGCACAACGCCACCGCGCTGCGGGTGCACGACCTGGACTCCAACACGGTCGAAGCCACGCGCCAGGCCGACAACGTGCCTTCGGCGCTGTACGCCAGCCCCGGCGGGCGTTATGCCCTGGTGATGCAGCGCACGCAGGGCCTGGTGCAGTTTGTCGACGGTGGCATCTGGCAGGAAGACCACGGCGACCATTTGCACGACTACAAGCAGGCCAGCAAGGCCGTGCCCTGGAAGCTGAGCGGCGTTCGGCCCACCCACTACGACGTGCAGGCCGGCAAGCAGGCGGCCATCTTCATGGACGGCAACGCGACGACCACCCCGGCGCAGAGCGCCGGCGTGCGCCTGATCACCGAAGCCTCCATCGCTGCCGGCGGCACGGCGGCCAGCCTGGACCTGGGATTCCCCATCCACGGCCTGGCAGAGCCGGTGGACAACAAGCTGCTGGCGGTGACCCGCGCCGCCGACGCCAGCGACGCCTTGCCCACCCACCTGACCCTGCACCAGCGCGAGGGCGCCAGCTACCGGCTGGACCGCCAGCTCGCCACACGCTGCAGCGGCATGCACGGCAGTGCGAGCTCGGGCGCTTACACCGTGGTCGGCTGCGTGGACGGCATGCTGCTGGTGCGCCACCTGAGCGCAACCACGGTCGACGACGGCACCCAGCTCGGCACGGCCTTGCGCGTGGGCGCCCTGGCGGGCCACGCGCGCGCGCCAGGGCACTTCGTCGGCATCGCCACCGAAGGCACGGCACCGGGCCCGGTGACCACACGCTTTCATGCCGTCAACGGCGAGGCCGGCGCGGTGGCCAACTTCGCACCCCAGGGCTGGGACACCGGCCGCGTGCGCCGGGCCCACGGCTTCGACCGCAGCGGCCAGCGCCTTTTTATCGTCGCCGACCAGGGCACGCTGATCACGGCGCAGCGGCAGGGCGGCGCCTGGGCCAACCTGGCCCGCGTCACTGGCGCGATCCCCACCATGCCCACCGCCGCACCCTGGCCCGTGTTGACGGCCAACGGTGCCAGGGACGAGGTCTACATCACCGACCCGGTGGCCAAACAACTGGTGGTCGTCAACAGCTTCACCGGTGCCGTGCTGGCGCGCCGCGACCTGGGCTTCACACCCTCTAACGCGGTGTGGATCGGGATCACACGATGAGCCTGAAACACACCCTGATCGCCGCCACCCTTCTGGCTGGCGGCCTGGCGCAAGCGCAGTCCGCCAAGGGCTGGGACTTCGGCGCCGTGCTCGACGTGACCGCCACTTCGCGCCCGCTGGCCATCGGCGCACGCGACAAGGGCGTGCAGCTGGGCCACGGCGACCTGACGGCCAGCGGGCCGCTGGGGCCGCACCTGCGCGCCCAGCTGACGGCCACCTTCGAGACCCACGAAGGCGAGCTGGAACGGGGCCTGGAAGAAGCCTGGCTCGAAACCACCTCGCTGCCGCTGGGGCTGCAGCTGCGTGGTGGCCGCTTTGCATCGCAGATCGGTTACCTGAACCAGCAGCACTCGCATGCCGACGACTTCATCGAGCGGCCTTTGCTTTACCGCGCGTTTTTCGGTGGCCACTGGAACGACGATGGCCTGCGCCTGAACTGGACCGCACCCACGCCCTTCTACCTGATGGTGGGCGTGGAGGCCTTCCGCGGCAAACGCCTGGTGGAAGAGATCGCCAACGAGGCCCGCATACCCGGCGTGGCCACCGCGGTGTTGAAGCTGGGTGCGGACCTGAACCGGTCGCACAGCTGGCAGCTGGGCTTGTCTCACATCCGCAACCGGCGCGAAGCGGCGCTGGAGGAAGAGCACGAGCACGGCGAAGAAGAGGGCGCCGAGGAGGAACACGGGCGCGCACACGGCCACCACCACGGCGCGCAGTTCAGCGGCCGCAAGACCTGGATGGTGGACGCGACCTGGAAGTGGGCCCCCAACGGCAACAACCGCGACCAGCAATTGCGCGTCAACTTCGAGGCCGCACGCATCTCCGGCCTGAACCGCTACGCCGGCAGCCGCGACCGGCAGGAGTCCAACGCCATCTCCGTGGTCTGGCGCTTCAATCCCAGCTGGGAGGCCGGTGCACGCGCCGACTGGCTGCGCGTGCGCGTGCCGCACGTTGACCACTTCGACAGCGGCCTGCTGCGCGAACACGCGCTGATGCTGGCCTGGAAACCCACGCACATGCAGTCGCTGCGGCTGCAGTTCACCCAGCAGCGCGATGTGGTGGCGTTCGAGAACCCGTCCCGGCGCACGGCGCAGCTGCGGTACGTGTTGGCCTTCGGAGCCCACGGTGCACATCCGTTCTAGCTTGCTGCTCTTGCTGGGCGCCGCGCTGTCGACGCCCGCGGCTGCCTTCACTGTCTTCGCCTGTGAACCCGAGTGGGCGGCACTGACCCGCGTGCTGCTGCCCCAGGTGCGTATGCACGTGGCCACCCACGCCGCGCAGGACCCGCACCATATTGAAGCCAGGCCCGCACTCATCGCGCAGCTGCGCAGCGCCGACCTGGCGGTGTGCACCGGCGCGTCGCTGGAGGCCGGCTGGCTGCCGGTGCTGCAGCAGCGCGCCGGCAAGGCACGGGAACGGGACGTGTTCTTTGCCTCCGAGCACGTGGTGCTGCTGGACCCGCAGCCCGGTGTCATCGGCACGCCCTGGGCCGGTGACGTGCATGCCGAAGGCAACCCGCACCTGCATGCCGACCCGCGCAATCTGCTCGTGGCGGCACAGATGCTGGCCGAGCGACTGCAGCAGGACCTGCCGGCGCAAGAGGCGGGCATCGAAGCGCGCCGCCTGGCTTTCGAGGCCCGCCTGACGGCCCGCATCGCCGAGTGGGAACGCCGCGCCGCGCCGCTGCGCGGGCGCACGGTGGCCGCGCAGCACAGCACCTTCGGCTACCTGTGGCACTGGCTGGGCATCACGCAGGTGGCCGACCTGGAGCCCAGGCCCGGCATGGCGCCCACGCCGAGCCACCTGCAGCGGCTGCTGGATGGCCTGAAGGGCAAGCCGCCGCTGGCGGTGGTCATCGCCAGCTACCAGGACCCGCGGCCCGGCCGCTGGCTCAGTGGCCAGTTGGGCGGCGCCGTGCCGCTGCTGGTGCTGCCTGCCACGGTGGCCGAAGATGCCGACGGCGAGGCGTTGCTGCGCTGGTTCGACAGCCTGTTGGCAAGCCTGCTGCAGGCGGGGCCGCACTGATGCCGGGGCAGCGCTGATGCCGGACGCCTGGTTCCTGGCGCCCGTCGCGGCGCTGGTTTTCGGCGTGCTGGCGCTGGCGCCGCTGGGCCACCAGGTGCTGGCGCGCGGCGTTGTCTTCATCGACCTGGCAGTGGCCCAGGCCGCCGCGGCTGCCGCCCTGTGGGCCGCCACGCTGATGGACCACCCGGGCTGGCTGAGCACACAAGCGATGGCGGCCGCCGGTGCACTGGGCTGCGCCGCTGCCGTGGCCTGGCTGTCACGCCAGTGGCCCGCCGAGCGCGAGGCCCTGATCGGCCTGCTGTACGTGCTGGGCGCCAGCGCAGCGCTGCTGGGGGCACGGCAAGACCCGCACGGCCGCGAACGCCTGGGTGAACTGCTGGCGGCTGACGTGTTGTGGGCGGGATGGCCCCAAGTGGCTGTTCTGGCGGGCTGTGCGCTGGCCGTTGCCGTGGTCGGTCATCGATTGGCCCGCGACGCGGTCTTCTACCCCGTGTTTGCGTTGGTGGCCAGCCTGGCCGTGCCCACGCTGGGGCTCTTCGTCGTGTTTGCAGCCCTGATTGCACCCGCGCTGTGGCAGAGGAACGGGTCGCACCGCGTGACCGCCTGGGCGGCAGCGGTGCTGGCCTGCGGTGCCGGCCTGAGCGCCTCGTGGCTGCTCGACGCGCCCAGCGGCGCTTGTGTGGCGCTGGCGCTGTCGGCCCTGGGGGTGGCCAGCGTCCTGCGGCCACGCCTTTTACCTTCAGGCCAGCCGGTCGCGCCAGGACCTTGATCCCGTCACCAGACCCGCCGGCGTCACCGGCAGCACGATCAGGCCCTTCTTGCCCTGGAAGGGGAGCGGCCTGCAGCATCTGCGCATTCATGGGCAGCCCGCTACGACACGACCATCACGGCCGGTGCCAACCCGAGTTTCTTGGCCCGCCGGGCGAACTGGCGATCGTCAAACGTTGCCACGCTTGCGCAAGACTTGTAGCTCGCGTGGTGCAGCGCGTCAGCGAAATCGATGCCCGCTTCGCAGTTGCAGAGCGCTCGCTCGACTGCATCACGGTCTTCGACGGTGATGTGTGTCTGGTCAAGGAGGTGCCGCATGACGGACGCCACCTCGGCTCGGGCGAAGCCGTAGTAGCCGCGCATGACCCACTCGAGTTCCAGGACCACCGACTTGCTTACCATCAGAGCTTGGCCCGAGTCGATGAGGCGCCGAGCAGCGAGGCGTTGGCGCTGCGCCTCGGCGTCTGCCTCGTCGTCGATGTAGTACCGGGCGAGAACGTTGGTGTCGAGGCCGATCATCGCTTGAGCAGTGTCGCGGGGTCGAAGTCCGTCGGCACGGCGGCGCGCCGGCTCTTGAGCATGCCGAACCCGCTGCGGACCTCGCCCGACGGCGAACTCCGGACCCGCATCTCGACGTGGTCGCCGACCAGCGAGAACTCGATGCGGCTGCCCTGCCGAATGCCGAGTTGTTGCCGGAGTTCCTTCGGAATGGTGACCTGCCCCTTGCTGGTGACCGACGTGACTTCCATGACGCCTCCAAGTATTACGCGGTAATACTAGCAGAACTGGGCTACCGTGAAAACTGAGGCACTTACAGGACCGGCGGGATGAGGCGAACCGGCAGGCACGACGCGGGCAAGTGCACCCTGTCCAGGCCGCGTCCGGCCGCGCGTGAGTGGTGGCACTCACACTGCACGGAGGACAGCACATGACCGATTCCGATCGGTCCAGCTTGTTGAGCGCAAACCCGCATCAGGCCGGCCGCAGCGTGATGCCGGCGCCGTTGTCCGGCCGCTTCCCCGGTGTGGCTCGGCGGCAGGCGCCTCGTGTTCGAGGCGGAATGACGGGCATGCGCGTGCTCACGATCACAGCCTCGGATCCCCGGCGGCCACGCGCGCTCACGTCGGTGCGGCGCCGCGGCGCAGCCACGGGCTGACGCGGTAACGCTCGCCGCGGTAGGTGGCGTCGAGGGCTTCCAGCACACCGATCACGCCCGCGACGCCCCAGCTCTGCAGCCATTCGAAGGGACCGGCCGGGTAGTTGACGCCCAGTTTCATCGCCGCGTCGGCGCCCGCGGGTGAGCAAACCCCCTGCAGCACGGCGTCGGCCGCCTCGTTGACGAGCATGGCCAGCGTGCGCGCCACCACCAGGCCCGGTGCATCGGCCAGCGGCAAGGGCGTGAAGCCCAGCGCATGCAGCCAGGCCGGCGCCTGGGCTTTCCAGACCGCACTGGCGCCGGCGTTGACGGCGTAGGCCAGGGCCTGGCCGGTGGCTGCCGGCAGCAGCATGGGGCGGTCGAAGACGGCGGTGTCGGCACAGCCGGTGCGAGCCGCGATGTCGCAGGCCGGCGTGCCGTCGGTCAGCACGAGGCGGGCGCCGTCGACCTGCAGGCCCGTCCAGCCGCTGTCGCGGATGCGCGACGGACCCCAGCCCTGCGCGGCCAGCGCCTTCGCGGCCGACTGTTCCAGCGCATCGGCGATGGCGCCCGTGCCGTGCACCGCCACCTCGCGCGCCGTGGCCGGGGCCTCGAACACGGGCACCGGCAGTGCCGGCACACCGGCAGGGTAGGTGTAGAAGCCGCGCCCGCTCTTGCGGCCGAGCAGGCCGCCGTCGACCATCTCGCGCTGCACCAGTGAAGGCACGTAGCGCTTGTCGTTGAAGTTGGCCGCGAACACCGAGGCCGTGACGGCGAAGTTGGTGTCGTGGCCGACCAGGTCCATCAGCTCGCAGGGCCCCATGCGAAAGCCGGCGGCCTTCAGGCAGGCGTCGAGCACCGGCGGCGGCGCGGCCTGTTCCTGCAGCAGCGCCAGCGTTTCGCCGTAGTAGGGGCGGGCGATGCGGTTGACGATGAAACCCGGCGTGCTCTTCGCATGCACCGGCACCTTGCCCCAGGCCTGGGCCAGCTCGAAAACGGCCTGCGCCACCGCGGGCGCCGTCTGCAGGCCCGACACCACCTCCACCAGCTTCATCAGCGGCACCGGGTTGAAGAAGTGCATGCCGACCACGCGCGCCGGGTGCTGCAGGCCGCCGGCAATGGCGGTGACGCTGATCGACGAGGTGTTGGTGGCCAGCACCGCGTCGGCGTCGAGCAGCTCTTCGAGTTGCCTGAACAGGCTGCGCTTGGCGTCGAGCTGCTCGACGATGGCCTCGACCACCAGCCGCGCCGAGGCCGCGGCCTGCAGCGTGGCCACCGGTTCGATGCGCGCCAGCGTGGCCTGCACCGCCTCGGCGGTCAGCCTGCCCTTGGCGACCAGGCCGTCGAGCGTGGCACCGAGCCGGGCCTTGGCCTCGGCAGCGGCCCCTGCACGCAGGTCGTACAGGTGCACGCTGTGGCCGGCCTGCGCCGCCACCTGCGCGATGCCGGCGCCCATGATGCCGGCGCCGACGATCAGGAGCGGGGCGTTCGTCAATGTCGTCATCGGGGGTTCCAGTCTGGCGGGCGTTTGCCCAGGAAGGCGGCGAGGCCCTCGCGCGCCTCGTCGCTGCCGCGTACGCGGGCGACGGTGGGCTTCGGGCAAGCTTCGATGCGTGCCAGCATGGCTGCGAAGCGGCGCGCGTCGGCCAGGTTCCATGCCTCGGTGGCGCTGCTGGCGCGCTGCATCCACTGCAGGTCAGCGCCGGCGCTGAAGTGGCGGCCTGCGCCGGCGAGCACGATGACGCGCACGGCGGCGTCGGCCTCCAGTTGTGCAAAGGCGGCGTCGAGCTCGCCGATCATGGCCTCGTCGAAGGCGTTGAACACCGCCTCGCGCGCCATCGTGAGCTGGGCCACGCCGGGGCTGCGGGTGCCGAGGGTCAGTGTGTCCATGCCAACGCCTTCCAGGTGGCCATCAGTATGTCTCCAGATGGAGGCGGCCTTCACGCTTGAGCGCCGCGCCGACCGCGTCCCAGTCCAGCCCGGCCTGTTGCGCCACGTCGCGCAGCGCCAGCACCACGCCTTCTTCCATGCTCTTCAGTCCGCAGACGTAGAAATACGCGTTCGGGTCGGCCAGCAACGGTGCCAGGTCGGCCGCACGTTCGCGCATCAGATCCTGCACATAACGTTTGGGCTGGCCGGGCGTGCGGCTGAAGGCGAAGTGGATGTCGATGAAGTCCTTGGGCAGCTTCTGCAGCGGGCCGAAGTAGGGCAGTTCCTCCTGGGTGCGGGCACCGAAGAACAGCATCAGCTTGCCGCCCTCGAACTTTCCGGACTTTCGCTTTCGCCGCCGCCATTCGGTCATCGCCCGCATCGGCGCGCTGCCGGTGCCGGTGCAGATCATCACGATGTGGCTCTTGGGGTGGTTGGGCATCAGGAAGCTGGTGCCGAAGGGGCCGATGACCTGCACCTTGTCGCCCACCCGCAGGTCGCACATGTAGTTGCTGGCCACGCCGCGCACCGGCCGGTCCTGGTGGTCTTCGAGCACGCGTTTGATGGTCAGCGACAGGTTGTTGTAACCGGGCCTTTCGCCGTTGCGCGGGCTGGCGATGCTGTACTGGCGGGCGTGGTGCGCGTGGCCGAGGGCGTCGGTGCCGGGGGGCACGATGCCAATGCTCTGGCCCTCAAGCACCGGCAAGGGCAGGGCGCCGAAGTCGAGCACGATGTGATGCGTGTCGTAGTCGCTGCCGACCTCGGTGACGCGCACGTTGCCGGCCACGGTGGCGATGACGGATTTCTCGGCCGCCTTCGGGCCATAGAGGTTGGTGTAGGCGTGCGCGGCCGACCAGGGCGGCAGCGTGGCGCCGTAGGTACTGCCGACGAAGGCGTCGCTGCTGCCGACGGCCGCGGGGAGGGCCGGCGCTGCGGGCTCGGCCGCCGCTGCCGCTTCGGGCGCGACGCCGGCGGCGGCCAGTTCGTCGCTGCTCAGCTCGGCCGGCAGTTCGTCCCAGCCCAGTTGCGCGGCCACGCTGTAGGCCTGGGCCCGCGGCATGAGGCGCCAGTTGTCGATGCTGCCGGTGGGGCAGGGCGGGATGCAGTCCATGCACAGATTGCACTTGGTGGCATCGACGACGTAGTTGCGGTCGTCGTGCGTGATGGCCCCCACCGGGCAGGTGGCCTCGCAGGTGTTGCAGCGGATGCAGATCTCGGGGTCGATCAGGTGCTGCTTGATGACGATGCTGTCGGCCATGTCCATGCCGGTGTGTCTCTGGCTTTGCCCCCTCTCCCGCTTGCGTGAGAGGGTTGGGGTGAGGGTGTTGGCGTGCGCTTCAGCCCTCACCCCGGCCCTCTCCCGCTCGCGGGAGAGGGAGGAAGACGGTCACGCGAAGCGCACGTACTCGAAGTCCACCGGCTGGCGGTTGATGCCCATCACCGGCGGCGCGATCCAGTTGGCAAACTTGCCGGGCTCCACCACTCGGCCCATCAGGCTGGCCACGAAGGCGCGGTCGCCCGCACTCGGCAGCCACTCGTCGACCTGCGCGGCCCATTCGGCCTCACTCACGACACGGCCGTCGGGCGAGACCTTGGCGCCGGACAGCGAGCCGATGCTGCGGTGGAAGGCCTTGTGCGGCACCTTCAGCCGGAAGGGGATACCGGCCTTTTCGATGACCTTGTTCCAGCGCTCGACGCCGCCGATGCTGTCCTTGATGTAGTCGTCGCGCAGCACCTCGTTCAGCGCGTTGAGCATCGGCACCTCGCGCTCGACGAGCTGGCCGCCCGCGACACTCAGCACGCGGTAGGTCTGGCCCTTGAGCACGTGGTCGTCGACGCGCTTGCCCTCCTCGTAGCGCCCCTTCAGACCGGTGCTGTAGAAAGTGGCGGCGTTGCTGCTCTCGTCGGCGCCGAAGAGGTCGATCGTGACGCTGAAGTGGAAGTTGAGGTAACGCTGCAGCGTCGGCAGGTCGATCACGCCGGCGGCGCGCAGCCTGGCCGGGTCATCGGTCTTGCGCTCGTTCATCAAAGCGCAGGTGCGCTGGATGATGCGGCTGATGCCCGACTCGCCGACGAACATGTGGTGCGCTTCTTCGGTGAGCATGAACTTGGTGGTGCGCGCCAGCGGGTCGAAGCTGCTTTCGGCCAGCGCGCAGAGCTGGAACTTGCCGTCGCGATCGGTGAAATAGGTGAACATGAAGAAGCTTAGCCAGTCGGGCGTTTCTTCGTTGAAGGCCTGCAGGATGCGCGGGTTGTCCTGCTGGCCGCTGCGGCGCTCGAGCAGCGCCTCGCCTTCCTCGCGGCCGTCGCGGCCGAAGTACTTGTGCAGCAGGTAGACCATGGCCCACAGGTGGCGGCCTTCCTCGACGTTGACCTGGAACAGGTTGCGCAGGTCGTACTGGCTGGGCGCGGTGAGGCCCAGGTGGCGCTGTTGCTCGACGCTGGCCGGCTCGGTGTCGCCCTGCGTGACGATGATGCGGCGCAGGTTGGCGCGGTATTCGCCGGGCACGTCCTGCCACGCGGCTTCGCCCTTGTGGTCGCCGAAGTGGATCTTGCGGTTCGCGTCGCCGGGGTTGAGGAAGATGCCCCAGCGGTACTCGGGCATCTTGACGTAACCGAACTGCGCCCAGCCCTGCGGGTCGACGCTGACGGCGGTGCGCAGGTAGACGTCGAAGTCCTGCGAATCGTCAGGGCCCATGTCGGCCCACCAGGCCAGGTAGTTGGGCTGCCACTGCTCGAGCGCGCGCTTGAGCGTGCGGTCTTCGGCCAGGTTGACGTTGTTGGGGATCTTCTCGCTGTAGTCGATCGTGCTCATCTGTGCTCCTTGTTTTACCCCCTCTCCCGCTTGCGGGAGAGGGTGGGGGTGAGGGTGAGGGAAATGTGATTCAGACCCGCGTCCAGTCGAAGGCCGCTTTCTCGCCCTTGCCGTAAACCTTCAGCGCCCCCTTTTCGCCGACGGCGTTGGGGCGCTGGAAGATCCAGTTCTGCCAGGCGGTCAGGCGGCCGAAGACGCGCGTGAACATGTTCTCGGGGCCGTTGAAGCGCAGGTTGGCTTCCATGCCGGTGAGCGCGTCGGGGCTCATCGACACGCGCTCCTCGATCGCGATGCGCGTCTCGTCGGCCCAGTCGATGTCGTCCGGCTTGCTGGTCACCAGGCCGGCGGCGTAGGCCGCGTCGGCGTCGAGCGGCTGGCCCAGCTTGGCACGCACGGCATCCAGCGCCGGCGTCTCGTCGTAAAAGCGGCGCTGCAAGCGGCTCTGGCCGGTGATCATGGGGTAGAGCTCGAAGTTGGCCGGGCCCACCGTGATCTTCGGCGCCCGCGCCGCGTCGTCGGGCAGCGCCAGCTGGTAGCTGCGGTCGCAGGCCAGCGCCAGTTCCAGCAGGGTGCCGGCAAAACACGAACCCGGCTCGATGAGCGCGAACAGGCTGCGCGACGACAGGTCCAGGCGGCTGAAGGTGCGGCGCAGGTAGCCGATGGTCTCGCGCACCAGCCAGTGGTCCTGGTATGCCAGCAGCGTGACGTCCAGGGCCAGCACCGCCGCCGCGTCGCCCTCGGTCCTGACGAGCCAGGTGCCGATCTCGAGCTCGTTGGTGCGCATCGACAGGATCGCGTCTTCCAGCTCGCGCGCCAGCGCCAGCGGGTACCAGGCGGCCCCGGCGGCCTCGATGCCGGCGGCGTTGGTCGGCGGCGTGCCCGTTGGGCCCTTGACGGTGAAGGTGGCGGTGCGCTTGGCGCGGTCGATCTCGACCGTGACGGTCGGGTAGCGCAGCGCGTCGGCCTCGATCGTGCGCTCGATCGGCGTCAGCACCACGCCGGTGGCGTTGGCCGGGCGGTCGCTGCGGGCGGCCAGTTCCAGCGCGCGCTCCTGCACCTTGGCCGCGAACTGCGCCGGCTTGGCGATGTCGTCGACCAGGCGCCAGTCCTTGGCCTTCTGGCCGCGCACGCCCTCGCTGGTGGTGCAGAAGATGTCGGCCAGGTCGTGGCGCACATGGCGCTTGTCGGTGACCCGGGTCAGGCCGCCGGTGCCCGGCAGCACGCCCAGCAGCGGTACCTCGGGCAGGCTGACGGCGCTGCTGCGGTCGTCGACCAGGATGATCTCGTCACACGCCAGCGCCAGCTCGTAGCCGCCGCCGGCGCAGGCGCCGTTGACGGCGGCCAGGAACTTCAGTCCGCTGTGGCTGGAAGAGTCTTCGAGGCTGTTGCGTGTTTCGTTGGTGAACTTGCAGAAGTTCACCTTCCAGGCGTGGCTGCTGACGCCCAGCATGAAGATGTTGGCGCCCGAGCAGAACACCTTGTCCCTGGCGCTCGTCACGACCACGGTGCGCACCTCGGGGTGCTCGAAGCGGACGCGGTTGACGGCGTCGTTGAGCTCGATGTCGACACCCAGGTCGTAGCTGTTGAGCTTGAGTTTGTAGCCCGGGCGCAGGCCGGCGTTTTCGTCGAAGTCGGCGACCAGCGTTGCCACCGGGCCTTCGAATTTCAGCTTCCAGTGCTTGTACTGCGCGGGCTCGGTCTGGTAGTCGACACGGCTGGGGTGGCTCACGGCGTTCTCCTTGGCGGGCACTTCGATGCGGGGTCATGAAACGACTTGACATGCATCATAATGCGTAAAACAACGATGCTCAACAGAGAAATGCAATTTGATGCCACGTACCTACCCTAGGTTCTGAGCCGATCCCGGACCACGGTACGCAGCGTCTGGAAGGTTTCCGGCAGCGGCTGGGCACTGGTGTCGACGTGCAGCTCGGCCTTCGAGTAGAACGCGGCGCGGCCGGCCAGGATGTTCTTGAGGTCCTCCATCGCCTCCCGGCTGGCAGCCATCGGGCGCGTGTCGCCCTGCGCGGTGACGCGCTTCATGTGGTCCTCGGGCCGCGCCTGCAGCCACACGGTGGTGCAGTGCGCCAGCAGCAGGTTGAAGGTGGCGGGGTCGGAGACGATGCCGCCGGGCATGGCGATCACCGCTTCGGGGTGGATCTGCACGGCCTCCTCGAGCGCCCGGCGCTCGTAGCGGCGGTAGGCGCTCTGGCCGTACAGGGCCTGGATCTCGGCAATGCTGCAGCCGGCGAACTGCTCGATCTCGCGGCTGAGCTCGACGAAGGGGAAGCCCAGGTCTTCGGCCAGCATGGCGCCCAGCGTCGACTTGCCGGCGCCGCGCAGCCCGACCAGCGCCACGCGCGAGCTGCGCGCCGAGCTGCCCTCGCCATGCGCGCCACCGGTGCCGAGCAGTTCGCCCACCGCCACGCGCACGCGGCGCAGCGTGGCTTCGTCGCGCTGCTCGAGCAGTTCACGGATCAGCAGCCACTCCGGTGAACGCGTCGTCACGTCGCCCAGCAGTTCGGCCAGCGAACATTGGAGGGCTTGCGAGACCTGCAGCAGGATCAGGATCGACGCGTTGCCGACGCCGTACTCCAGGTTGGCCAGGTGGCGCTCGGACACGTCGGTGGCCACCGACAGCGCCTTGCGCGTCATGCCGCGGCGCGAGCGCAGCGCCCGCACGCGTTCGCCCAGGGCCACCAGGAAGGGGTGCTTGTGCGGCCCGGCTGCTGCCACGGTGTCTGGCGTCGGCGTGGCCGGCGCGCGTGGCAGGGGTGCTGCCTCGCGCAGGTCAGGCTGGGTCTGAGCGGAAGGCAGCGTCGTGCTTGACATGGGCGGATGCGAGTTCTAAAGTGCAGACGAGCACAATAATGCATTAATGATGATCCCGCAAGTGCACTGCAGCAGGAGACAACGATGAGTCCCATCCCCGCCCAGCAACCGGCAGGCGTCCAGCCGCCCCCGGAGGCCTTCAACTTCGCGCAGCACCTGCTGGCTGTCAATGCCGGTCGTGCCGAGCGTCCGGCTTTCATCGACGACGCCGGCACGCTGAGCTACGGCCAGCTCGCCAACCACACGCGGCGCCTGGCGACCGGACTGCGCGCGCTGGGCGTCAAGCGCGAGGAGCGTGTGCTGCTGCTGATGCAGGACGTCAACGACTGGCCGGTGGCCTTCCTCGGCGCCGTCTATGCCGGTGTGGTGCCGGTGGCCGTGAACACGCTGCTGACGGCCGACGACTACGCCTACATGCTGGAGCATTCACGCGCGCAGGCGGTGCTGGTGTCAGGCGCCGTGCTGCCGGCGCTGAAGCTGGCAATGACCAAGAGCGACCACGAGGTGCACACGGTGATCGTCTCGCGGCCGGTGGCGCCGCTGGATGTCGGCGAGATCGCCTTCGACGCCTTCGTGCAGGCCCAGCCACCCATGGCCCAGGCCGCCGCCACCCATGCCGACGACGCGGCCTTCTGGCTCTACTCGTCTGGATCCACCGGGCGGCCCAAGGGCACCGTGCACACCCACGCCAATGCGTACTGGACGGCCGAGCTCTACGGCAAGGGCATCCTCGGGCTGCGCCAGAGCGACGTCTGCTTTTCGGCGGCCAAGCTCTTCTTCGCCTACGGCCTGGGCAACGCGCTGACCTTCCCGCTGAGCGTGGGCGCCACCGTCTTGCTGATGGCCGAACGGCCGACGCCGGACGCGACCTTCAAGCGCCTGACCGGCGGCGTCGGCGGTGCGGGCGGCGAAGGTCGCCCTTCGGGCGTGCGGCCGACCGTGTTCTACGGCGCCCCCACCGGATTCGCCGGCATGCTGGCCTCACCCGCGCTGCCCGGCCGCGAAGCGGTGGCACTGCGCCTGGTGTCGTCGGCGGGCGAGGCGCTGCCGGCAGAGATCGGCGAGCGCTTCAAGCGCCACTTCGGCGTCGACATCGTCGACGGCATCGGTTCCACCGAGATGCTGCACATCTTCATGTCCAACCGGCCGGACAAGGTGCGCTACGGCACCACCGGCTGGCCGGTGCCGGGCTACGAGGTCGAATTGCGCGGTGACCAGGGCCAGCCGGTGGCCGACGGCGAGCCGGGCGACCTTTTCATCCAGGGCCCGTCGGCGGCCACCATGTACTGGGGCAACCGCGTCAAGACGCGCGAAACCTTCCAGGGCGGCTGGACCAAGAGCGGCGACAAGTACGTAAAGAACGCCGACGGCACCTACACCTACTGCGGCCGCAGCGACGACATGCTCAAGGTCAGCGGCGTCTACGTCAGCCCCTTCGAGGTGGAAGCCACGCTGGTGCAGCACCCGGCGGTGCTGGAAGCCGCGGTGATCGGCGTCGCCGACGCCGACGGCCTGACCAAGACCAAGGCCTATGTCGTGCTGAAGGCCGGCAGCCAGGCCAGCGACGCCGAGCTCAAGGCCTTCGTGAAGGACAAGCTGGCACCCTACAAGTACCCGCGCCAGATCGAATTCGTCGACGACCTGCCGAAGACCGCCACCGGCAAGATCCAGCGCTTCAAGCTGCGCGAACGCGAGGCGGGGCAGTGAGGTGCTGGCCGGGCGCCGGCTTGCGCCCGATCTCTGCCGTGCCTCCAAGGGGCGTTGCTCGCGCTACGCGGCGGGTCACCGCCTGACATGTTCGTCGGCATCGAGTGGGCCGGCCGGCCGCTGCGCATCGAGCACGAATGGCTCGGCCAACAGCGGCGGCAGGCGCCGCTGATCGTGTTCCTGCACGAGGGGCTGGGGTCGCTGGCCATGTGGCGCGACTTCCCGGCGCGACTGTGCGACGCGGTCGGTGCCCGCGGCCTGGTCTATTCGCGGCCCGGTTACGGCCGTTCGACGCCGCGCGCCGCCGCAGAGGCCTGGGAGCTGGACTTCATGCACCGCCAGGCGCACGAAGTGCTGCCGGCGCTGCTGGCCGCGCTGGACGTCGACGTCGCGGCCGACCCGCCCTGGCTGTTCGGCCACAGCGACGGCGGTTCGATCGCGCTGCTGTACGCGGCGCGCTATGCCCATGCGCTGCGCGGCGCCGTCGTGGTGGCGCCGCACATCCGGGTCGAGGAGCTGTCGCTGGACAGCATCGAGAAGGCCAGGCGCGCCTACCTGGACACCGACCTGCGCCAGCGGCTGGCCAAGTACCACGACGACCCGGACTCGGCCTTCTGGGGCTGGAACCGCATCTGGCTGCACCCGCCGTTCCGGCACTGGTCGATCGAAGCCGAGATCGCGGCCATACGCTGCCCGCTGCTGGCGGTGCAGGGCGTGGACGACGAGTACGGCACGCTGGAGCAGATCCGCGGCATCGCGCGGCGTGTGCCGCAGACACAGTTGCTGGAGCTGCCGGCCTGTGGCCATTCCCCGCACCGCGACCAGCCGCTGGCGCTGATCGACGCCGCCGCGCGCTTCATTCACGCACACACGAAGGCAGACGCACGCTGAACCCGCGCCGCATGACCCTGGCCGCTTTTCGTCGACGGCAAACTCATCGGCGCCATCGGTGTCTCGGGCGTGAGTTCCGACCAGGACGGCGTCATCGCCAAGGCCGGCGTCGACGCGAAGAAGCAGCGCCGGCCGCCGGCCGCTGCCGTCGTCACGCCCAACGCTTCGCGCGTCGTCGATGCGTGCGCGCCTGCGCGTGCCTGCTCCGCCGCGGCAGTGCATGGCAGCGACGCCTTGCGAACTCGGCCGCGGCCTCGTAGCCGAGGACGACCAGCAGCATGCTGCCGAGGTTCTCGATCGCCTCGAGGTGACGCACGATGACACCGCGCTGCGCCATCCTGAGGGCACCCGCCGACGGTGTCACGCTCACGATGGCGGGCAGCACTCCGGGCTGCATTTCCACCGGGAACGATTCGCCGGTGAGGCTGGCCTCGCTGACCAGGAGGTCGCGGGCCTCCAGCACGATGCCGTCGGCCGGAACCAGGTTGTCGGCCGACAGCTCGACGATGTCGCCGGGCACCAGTTCGCGTGTCGGCACCAGGCGCGGCGTCGCGCCGCGCCGCTGGCCGGTTCCTCGGCGATGGCACTGGGGCCGGCCGTCTGCAGGCGTCGCGCCGCGTCGGATGGCGACAGGCCCTGGATGCCGCTGCTCAACTCGGTGAGCAAGTCGGAAACGTCGCGGCTCCAGTAGGCATCCGGGTCGACGACGGCAGGCCGGGTGACGGCAGCGGGGGCGGAGCGATGTGCCATGCAATGCAATGCCGAACAGGCCTCGTGTCGGCAGTGTGCACGATGCACCCGCTGTCGGCGTGCCGGCAGCCATGCGCCAGCAGCCCACCGCCCAATGCCGGCCGTCGTGCACGGCGGCGATCTTCACAGCCGCGCACTGCGGCCGCAGGCGGCCGGCAGGGACTGGCACGCCCTTGTCACGGGCGGGGTGGATACTGCGAGCTGGCGGCCAGCCATCGTTGGATCCTGCGAATTCGCTGTGCCCCGTACACCGGAGACCCAGGCATGGACCTGCTCAGTACAGCCGTCGTCGACATCACGACCCTGGTGTCGGCCTGCCATGCCTTGCTGTCGGAACCGGTCGCTGACGACCTGGCCATGAAACCCAAGCTGCGCAAGCGCCTGCGGCGGGAGATCAAGCGCGGCACGGTCGCCTATATCGATACGCTGGCCAGAGCCAGACGCGGCGTGGTCGATGCAGCCCTGCTGGCAGCCTGCCGCGTGGCCGCTGAACAGCACATGGCGCGGGCGCTTGGCCACCAGGAGCTGCTCAGCCGCGTCTTGTTCAGCCAGCCCGGCGCACTGAAGGGCGTCGCCGCAGCACGGCAGGACCTGTGGCGGCTGGCTCACATGGCCATCTACCTGCGCCTGGGCGTCGCGGCGCTGCGCGATTCAGGCGCCTGGGCCGATGTCGAGCCCGAAATGAAGGCGGCGGCGAGCCTGCGCCGCCGCCTTCGCAAGGCGCTCATCGCCTACGCCCGCGCAACCCTTCGCGTCGGTGGCGCCGAAGCGGGAGCCATCGGCGTGGCGCGCGAGGCGGCATGGGCGGAAATCGGCAAGCGAGGCGCCACCGATGCGCAGCGGCTCTCGGACATCGAAGCGGGCGGCGATCCGATGCACACCGTCATCCAGGTGGGGGTGCGCAAGCCCCTTCGCGATCTCGCGCTCGACTGGCGCAGCCATTGAGAGGCGTGCGCCGGAGGCTGCGCAGCTGTTGCAGCTGTCACGACTCAAGGCTTCTCTTCATAGAGATTTGCGATGATGTGGTCAATAGCAAACTGCTATATTTCATGGCGATGCGCATCATAACCAGAACTAGGCTGGTGGACTTTTGGACACTCCACCGGTCTGCGGAGGGTCCGATGCGTGCGTGGGAGGTCGCAGTGAAGGCTGCGGTCTGGACGTGCCCAAACGACGTGAAGCAGACGTTTCGGAATGCCGATTGGGCTCACTCGTTGTGGATCTTCGACGTGAACCGCAATCGCATCGCAGCAAGCGTGAACTATCAGGGCACGACTCGGACCGGAGTGGTCTACATCAAAGAGGTACTCACGCACCCTGAGTACGACGCTTGGACTGTCGTGATGACTAAGAAAGGCAAAGGCAAGTGACAAAGAAGTTCGACATTCTCGCTGTTGCTGACGCGTGGGAGAAGCTGGTTGCGAGCATCGGCCAAGTGCGGGCGATTCGGAGCAATGAAGATCTTGCGCGCACGGCAACGGTGCTTGACGCTCTGCTCGAGGCGGTCGAAGACGACGAAGCGTCGCCACTTCACTCGCTCATCGATCTTCTAAGTGAACTGATCGAGACTTTTGAAACCAGGCGGCTTCACGAGCCGAATGCGCCACCTGCAACTGTTCTCCGGTTGTTGATGGACTCGAATGGATTGAAGCAGACTGACTTGGCAGGGGAGGTCGGTGGTCAGTCAGTTGTCAGTTCAATTCTCTCTGGGCGACGTGAGATTAATGCACGGCAGGCGCGTGCCCTCGGCGCTCGCTTTGGCGTTTCGCCAGCCATTTTCATTGGCCCAACCGACCCACCGGGCGTGGAAGTGGCGCAGACTGCGACTGTGCTGGCAGACCCGGCGACCGACGCGCTGTCGTCCTTGACTACCAAGTGGGTCAAGGAGGGCTTTTCACTGTCCGGAGGTATCGCAACGATCATCGTGCCCCTTCAAGGCATCACGGAGAAAGGCACAAGTGACGTCGCGAATCTTGTGTTCGTAGCCAACACGCGTCGGGCACCGAAAGCTGCCGGTCGTCGTCCAGTATTGACCAGTTGAAGGAACGCTCAATGTCCACCACGAACGACTCGCATAAATATGAGTTCGGCTGGAACGAACTCGTGCCGCTACTCTTCGCAGCCAAGGGTATTACCAATGGACTTTGGCACGTCGGAGTTCGCTTGCGTTTTGCTGGCGCGAATGCGGGACCAACCCTTGCAGAAATTCTCCCGTCAGGAATTATCGGGATGAGCGCAGTTACCCTCGTCCCTGTCAAGGAGGCGGGACCCCTCGTGTACGACGCAAAGGCGCTGGCTGGCGTTGGTGTGGCGAAGTCGGCAGTCGGATCGAAGGCTCCGAAGTCTGCCAAGGCCGCGAAGTCTGCCAAGGCTGAAAAGGCGCCCTTGCGTCGCACCGCACGTAAGGCTGTAGTGAGCGATTAGAGCCAGCTTTAGAATGTTTCGGGGTTTGCGGTGGAGGTTGTCCAGCGCCTATGGGATCCAAGGCACACCCTGATCGCAACAGCGGCGAGGCATGCGTTCGAGCGTGAAGCCATACGACATCGACATGACGGTGACACAGTACCGCGCGTCACTTGCCACGGCTGGCAGTTCATGCGCGCACCAGCCGTAGAACAGGCCGCACCCTGGGGGGTAGACCGGCCGGCGCAGGCGCAGGCGCCGGCCTGTGAGCGCCGGCGAGGGGGTTCACAGGGCTACCGCGGCGGCAAGGGCCTGAACAGCCATCGCGCAAGCGCATCCGCTGGCGTGGGCGCTGTCACCGGGCCCGCCGCATGCGGACGTTTGTGCGCCTGCCGGTAAGCCCCACCACGCTACCAATCGCGCAGGCAGGGCGATCCTGGCGCGTCGATGCGGGCTGTGAACGCATGGGGGTGTATTCCCGGGATGATGGATTGGATGATGGGTAGAAGAGAAAACTTGACCACAAATGACCGTATTTCCTAGCGATCGGCGGAAGCGGTGAGATTCGAACTCACGGAGGGGATAAGCCCTCGCCGGTTTTCAAGACCGGTGCCTTAAACCGCTCGGCCACGCTTCCTGGGATGTGTATTGTGCCGGCCGCCGCCGGTTTTGCCTGCACTCACGTCGCTGCGCGACATGAGTTCCGGCGCAGCGCTGCGCGCTGAACAAGACCGGTGCCTTGAACCGCTGGTCCACGCTTGCCGCGGCGCGAATTCTAGGCCCCGGGCCGCTGCGCCTGTGCGCACGCCACCTGCACCACTTCGCGCCGCCCGCCGTCCACGCGCACGGCGCTCAAGGCGCCGCCCCAGACGCAGCCGGTGTCGATGGCCAGCAGGTCGTCGCGTTCGATCAGGCCCAGCGTGCTCCAGTGGCCAAAGGCCATCGGCTGCCCTGCCGTGCGGCGCCCGTCGACGTCGAACCACGGCCGGTGGCCGGGTGGGGCGGCGCCGGCACCTTCCTTGGTCTTGAAGTCGAGGCGGCCGTCGGCGGTGCAGAAGCGGATGCGCGTGAGCGTGTTGATGACGAAGCGCCAGCGTTCGGCGCCGACCAGCGTGTCGCTCCAGCGGCTGGGCTCGTTGCCGTACATCACGGCGAGGAAGGCGCCGAGATCGGGCCCGGACAGCAGCGCCTCGACCTCGGCGGCCAGCGCCAGCGTCTGCGCCGTGTCCCATTGCGGCACCACCCCGGCATGCACGCACAGCCAGCCGTCTTCCAGGTGCGCCAGGCGCTGCCGGCGCAGCCAGTCGACCCAGGCGTCGCGGTCGGGCGCGTCGAGCACGTCGCCAAAGGTGTCGCCGCGGTGCAGCGGCCGCACGCCGTACGCCACAGCAAGCAGGTGCAGGTCGTGGTTGCCCAGCAGGCAGGTCGCGGCGTCGCCGAAGCCGGCCAGGCGGCGCAGCACGGCCAGCGAGGCCGGGCCCCGGTTGACCAGGTCGCCGAGCATGACGAGCCGTGCCCGTGAAGGCGAAAAGCCGATCTCGGCCAGCAGACGCTCGAAGGCCTCGGCGCAGCCCTGTACATCACCCACCAGATAGTGCATGGGGCCATTGTGCCGGCGCGCGCGATCGGCGAATCGGCCCCCAGTGGGGGCTCTGCTAATCTCCACCCACCGCGACTTGCGCCCGGCACAGGCCTGCCGGGTTTCCGATGGACACTGCGTTACTGGTCTTCCTGATCCTGCTCAACGGTGCGTTCGCAATGGCCGAGATGGGCCTGACGGCCGCACGCAAGGCCCGGCTGCAGGTCATGGTCGAGGCGGGCGAGGGCGGCGCCGACGCGGCGATGGCGCTGCACGACGATCCGACACGCTGGCTGTCGACGGTGCAGATCGGCATCACGTCGATCGGGCTGCTCAACGGCATCGTCGGCGAGGCAGCGTTCGCGCAGCCGCTGTCGGGCTGGATGATCGAACGCTTCGGCATCGGCGAGCGGGCGGCGAACATCACGGCCACCGCCGGCGTTATCGTGCTGATCACCTACTTCACGATCATCTTCGGCGAACTGGTCCCCAAGCGCATCGGCCAGATGTATCCCGAGCCCGTGGCACGGCTGGCGGCGCGGCCGATGATGTGGCTGTCCACGGCAACCAAGCCCTTCGTGGTGCTGCTGTCGGCATCGACGGTCGCCGTGCTGCGCCTGCTCGGGCTGGGCGGCAAGACACCGGGCGCCAGCGTCACCGAGGAAGAGATCGCGGCCCAGCTCGACGAGGGGCTGGAGTCCGGCGTGATCGAGGAGCAGGAGCACCAGATGGTGCGCAACGTGTTCCGCCTCGACGACCGCCAGATCGGTTCGATGATGATCCCGCGCGCCGAAATCGATTGGCTGGACCTGGCCGATCCCCTGGACACGCAGCTCGAGCGCATGGCCGCCAGCAGCCACTCGCGGTTTCCGGTGTGCCGTGGTTCGCTGGACGATGTGCAGGGCGTGCTCGTCGTTGCCAGCCTGCTGCAGCCGCTGGCGCGCGGCGAGCGGCCGCAGATCGGCGAACACCTGCAGCCGCCGGTGTTCGTGCCCGAAACGCTTACCGGCATGGAGCTGCTCGAGCAGTTCCGCCGCATCGACACGGCCCTGGTCTTCGTCGTCGACGAGTACGGCGCCGTGCAGGGCGTGATCACCGAGCGTGACCTGCTGGAAGCGATCACCGGCGAATTCACGGCGCTGAGCGACGAGGATGCCTGGGCCGTGCAGCGCCCCGACGGCGGCTGGCTGCTCGACGGCCTGATCCCGGTGCCCGAGCTCAAGGACAGGCTCGAGCTGAAGGACTTGCCCGAGGAAGACCGCGGCCGCTACAACACGCTGGCTGGCATGATCATGCTTTTGCTCGGGCGCCTGCCGCACACGGCCGACACCGTGGAGTGGGAGGGCTGGCGCTTCGAAGTCGTCGACCTCGACGGCAAGCGCGTCGACAAGGTGCTGGCCACACCCACCGAAAATCCTGGAGAGAGCCCTTGATCAATCAGAATCTGCACCGTCAACCCAGCGCGCTGGACAGCGCGCAGCACCGCCAGCTCAAGCTGCGCCTGCCCGTCACCGACTGGTCGCTGGCCAACGGGCTCAATGCGCTGTTCGTGGCCGCGGCCGAGTTCGGCGATGTCTGTCGCGAAATCCCGATCGTCTTCGTGCGCGCGGGCAAGGAGCCCGATGGGCGCGACCAGATTGCACCGGTGGCCGTGCTCGGCCTGACGCAAGGCGAGAACCTCTACGTCCAAGAAGGTCGCTGGCGTGCCCACTACATGCCGGCGGTGCTGCGCCTGTACCCGTTCTGCATCGGCCGCCTCGACGAGCAGCGCTTCGCGATCTGCGTCGACCTGGCCTACGCAGGCGTCGACAACGAAGTCGGCAGGCCGGTGTTCGAAGCCGACGGCCAGCCCGCCGAACTGCTGAAGACCATGCAGCCGCAACTGGAGGCGCTGGAGACGGAGATCCAGCGCACGCGACTGATCGGCCAGCGCCTGCTCGAACTCGACCTGCTGCGCGAGATGCGCTTCGACGCCACGCTGCCCGACGGCAGCAAGCATTCGGTGGACGGCTTTCTGACCGTGGACGACAAGAAGATGACGGAGCTGCCCGACGCCGTGATCGGCGAGCTGCACCGCAGCGGCCTGCTCGGCCTGGTGCACCTGCACTGGGTGTCGCTGGGCAACATGCGCCGCCTGGTGGAGTGGCACGTCGAGCGTTCGGCGGCCGCTACCCCGCCGGCCATTCCCGTCGCGCCGGCCGCGGGAGCGGCCTGAGGCCACCCGCCCGAGCACCCGCATGACCGTCCACCTCGCAAGACCCGGCCGCCACAGCGTGCCCATCCATGCCACCGACCGTGAGCAGTTCACTGCACACACGGCGCCGCTCGACGCGGCCGCTCGGCGCTGGCTGCAGACCACCGGCTTCACGGGCGCCCCCGACACGTTTGCGCTGCTGCCGGCGGCCGATGGCCGGCTGGCCGCGGTGTGGGCCGGCGTCAACGATGCCGCCCACCCCTGGGCCCTGGCGGCGCTGCCCAAGGCCTTGCCGGACGGGCGCTACCACCTGGGCACTGCGGGCCTGGCGCTCGACGATGCCGCCGCCGCCCTGTCGTGGGAGCTGGGCAGCTACGGCTTCGACCTCTACAAGAAGTCGCCGCGCGAGCCGGCGCAGTTGCACCTGGCGGCCAGCGCGGCGGCGCAGCGCGGCGTGCTGCTGGCCACTGCCATCGCGTCGACGCGCGACCTCGTGAACACGCCAGCCGAGCACATGGGCCCGGCCGAACTGGCCGAGGCGGTGCGCCTGGTGGCGCGCCAGCGCGGCGCCACCTTCAAGCAGACCGTGGGCGACAAGCTGCTGGCGGCCGGCTTCCCGGCCATCCACGCCGTCGGCCGCGCCGCCACGCGTGCGCCGCGGCTGATCGAGCTGAACTGGGGCCGGCCCAAGGACCCGCGGCTGGTCATCGTCGGCAAGGGTGTGTGCTTCGACAGCGGCGGCCTGGACATCAAGGCCGCCGACGGCATGCGGCTGATGAAGAAGGACATGGGCGGCGCGGCCAATGCGCTCGGCCTGGCGCAGATGGTGATGGCGCTCGAGCTGCCGGTGCGCCTGCAACTGCTCATTCCGGCGGTGGAGAACGCCATCGCCGGCAACGCCTACCGGCCCGGCGACGTTATCAAGACACGTGCCGGCCTGCACATCGAAATCGGCAACACCGACGCCGAAGGCCGCGTCGTGCTGTGCGACGCGCTGGCCTACGGTGCCGAGGGCAAGCCGGCGCTGATGATCGACCTGGCCACGCTCACCGGCGCCGCGCGCGTGGCGCTGGGCTCGCAGCTGCCGGCGCTGTTCTGCCGCCGCATGGAGCTGGCGCGCGCGCTCGTCGACCGGGGCCTGGCGCTGCACGACCCGCTGTGGCACATGCCGCTGTGGCGTGGCTATCACCCCGGCATCGAAAGCGAGATCGCCGACCTCGTCAACACCGGGCGCAATGCGCTGGCCGGCGCCATCAACGCGGCGCTGTTCCTCGAGGACTTCGTGCCGGCCGAGCTGGACTGGCTGCACATCGACCTCTTCGCCTGGAACGACAGCGCGCGGCCGGGCCGGCCTGTGGGCGGCGAGGCGCAGACCCTGCGCACCTTGCTGGACTACCTGGAGCGCCGCTTCTCGCGCCAGTCCGGCGAGGCCTGATCGGCGGTGGCCAGGTCCCCACGCAGCAGGCGGCGGGGCGCCGGGCTTGATGCTTGTCGGGGCGGTCTTCTAGAATTCGCCGACCGATCGGTCGAAGAATGCTGCCAGCCTGGCCTCTTTCGCTGTGCATCGGGGGTGGCTGGGGGGTCTGGCATTGACCGACGCTGTTTCAACCGACGCCACGGTGCGGGTGTCGAACCACGGTGCCGTGCGGACCCTGACGCTCCACCGTCCGGCCACACTCAACAGCTTCACCGCGGCCATGCATGCCGAGTTGATGCCGGCGCTGGACGCGGCGGCCGCCGACGCGGCCGTGCGCGCCGTCGTCATCACCGGTGCCGGCCGCGGCTTCTGCGCCGGGCAGGATCTGGGCGACCCGGCCATGACCGGCGACGTCGACGTGGGGGCGGTCATCGAGCGCTACTACCGGCCGCTGGCCACGCGCATACGCACGATGCCGGTGCCCGTGGTGGCCGCCGTCAACGGTGTCGCCGCCGGCGCCGGCGCCAACTTCGCCTTGTGCTGTGATCTGGTGGTGGCCGCGCGCAGCGCCAGCTTCATCCAGGCCTTCAGCAAGATCGGCCTCGTGCCCGACTGCGGCGGCACCTGGCTGCTGCCGCGGCTGGTGGGCCGCGCCCGTGCGCTGGGCCTGGCGATGACGGGCGACAAGCTGCCGGCCGAAGAGGCCGAACGCATCGGCCTGATCTGGAAATGCGTCGACGACGACGTGCTGATGGAGACCGTGGCCGCGCTGGCGCAGCGCCTGGCCCTGATGCCGAGCCGCGCCCTGGTGGAAACGCGCCGTGCGCTCGACACCGCGATGCCGCTGGACTTTGCTGCCGCCATCACGCTGGAGGCCCAGGCGCAGCGCGAACTCGGCCGCGCGCACGACTTCGGCGAGGGCGTGGCGGCCTTCTTCGCCAAGCGCCCGGCGGTCTTCAAGGACCGCTGATGACGCCGCAAGAGCTGGCCGAGGCCACGCGTGAGGCGATGTGGAAGGACGACCGCGCGAGCCGCTCGCTGGGCATGCAGGTGGTGGCCGTCGGCCCCGGCAGCGCCACGCTGACGATGACCGTGCGCGAAGACATGCTCAACGGCCACGACATCTGCCACGGCGGCTTCGTCACCCTGCTGGCCGACAGTGCCTTCGCCTACGCCTGCAATGCCTACAACGAGGTCACCGTGGCCTCGGGTTTCGACGTCAACCTGATCGCCGTCGCGCACCGCGGTGACGCGCTGACGGCGATGGCGGTGGAAGTCGCCAAGTCCGGCCGCACCGGCGTCTACGACATCACCGTGAGCAACCAGCACGGTCAGGCGCTGGCGGCGTTCCGTGGCCGCTCGTACACGATCAAGGGCAAGCCGCTGATCGAGGGGCTGCCGATGGGCAAGCCAGGCAACAAGAGAGTGCAGGAGACATAACGATGACCGTGAAGATGCCCGCGCCGGGCGACCTGGAGCCGATCGAGACCGCCAGCCGCGACGAGTTGCAGGCGCTGCAGTTGCAGCGGCTGCAGTGGACGCTGCAGCACGCCTACGACAAGGTGGCGCACTACCGGCAGGCCTTCGACGCCAAGGGCGTGCACCCGTCGGACTGCCGTTCGCTGGCCGACCTGGCCAGCTTCCCGTTCACGGCCAAGGCCGACCTGCGCGCGCACTACCCCTTCGGCATGTTCGCGGTGCCGCGCGAACAGGTCGTGCGCGTGCATGCATCGTCGGGCACCACTGGCAAGCCGACGGTGGTGGGCTACACGCAGGGCGACATCGACCGCTGGTCGGACCTCGTGGCACGTTCGATCCGCGCCAGCGGCGGCCGCGCCGGCGACATCGTGCACGTGGCCTACGGCTACGGCCTGTTCACCGGCGGCCTGGGCGCGCATTACGGCGCCGAGCGCCTGGGCTGCACGGTGGTGCCGGTGAGCGGCGGCCAGACCGAGAAACAAGTGCAGCTGATCGAGGACTTCCGCCCCGACATCATCATGGTCACGCCGAGCTACATGCAGGTCATCGTCGAGGAGTTCCGCCGCCAGGGCAAGGACGCGCGGCAGATGTCGGTCAGCGTGGGCATCTTCGGCGCCGAGCCCTGGACCGAGGCCATGCGCCGCGACATCGAGCTCAGCGCCGGCATCGACGCCGTCGACATCTATGGCCTGAGCGAGGTCATGGGGCCCGGCGTGGCCAACGAGTGCATCGAGTCCAAGGACGGACCGGTGATCTGGGAGGACCATTTCTACCCCGAAATCGTCGACCCCGACAGCGGCGAAGTGCTGCCCGAAGGCAGCGAGGGCGAGCTCGTCTTCACGACGCTGACCAAGGAGGCGCTGCCGGTGATCCGCTACCGCACGCGCGACCTCACGCGGCTGCTGCCGCCCACGGCCCGCAGCATGCGCCGCATGGGCAAGATCGTCGGCCGCAGCGACGACATGCTGATCATCCGCGGCGTCAACCTGTTCCCGACGCAGATCGAGGAACTGGTGCTGCAGCATGGCCAGCTGTCGGGCCAGTACCAGCTGGTGGTGACGCGCCAGGGGCTGCTCGACGAGGTCGAGGTGCGCTGCGAGCTGGCGCCCGAACACCGCCACGCCGACCGCGACGCCGTCGCGCACGAACTGCAGCACCGCATCAAGTCGCTCATCGGCGTCAGCGCGCGCGTCGACGCCGGGCTGCCGGAGTCGATCGAACGCACGCTGGTGGGCAAGGCGCGGCGCGTGGTCGACAAGCGGCCCCGGTAGAGCGGCGTCGAGAAACGTCCGAACGAGAGGGATGCCATGTATACGCAGGCGATGGATGTCGGCCCCAAGGAAGAGCGCCAGACCGTGCGCTCGACTGAAGAGGCGCAGCTGGAGACGCGTTTCGAGGCCCGCATCGACGACGGCGCCTTCATCGAGGCCAAGGACTGGATGCCCGAGCATTACCGCAAGACGCTGGTGCGCCAGATCAGCCAGCACGCGCACAGCGAGATCGTCGGCATGCTGCCCGAAGGCAACTGGATCACGCGTGCGCCCACGCTCAAGCGCAAGGCGATCCTGCTGGCCAAGGTCCAGGACGAAGGTGGACACGGCCTGTACCTCTACGCCGCCGCCGAGACGCTGGGCACCAGCCGCGACCAGATGATCGACGCGCTGCACAGCGGCCGCGCCAAGTACAGCAGCATCTTCAACTACCCGACGCTGAGCTGGGCCGACATCGGCGTCATCGGCTGGCTCGTCGACGGTGCGGCGATCATGAACCAGGTGCCGCTGACGCGCTGCTCCTACGCGCCGTATGCGCGGGCGATGGTGCGCATCTGCCGCGAGGAGAGCTTCCACCAGCGTCAGGGTTTCGATGCGCTGCTGGCGATGATGCGCGACGGCACCGACGCCCAGCGCGCGATGGTGCAGGACGCGGTCGACCGCTGGTGGTGGCCCAGCCTGATGATGTTCGGCCCGCCCGACAGCGCCAGCACGCACAGCACGCAGAACATGCGCTGGGGCATCAAGCGCATCAGCAACGACGAGCTGCGGCAGAAGTTTGTCGATGCCACCGCCCTGCAGGCCAAGGTGCTGGGCGTCACGATGCCCGACCCGCTGTTGAAATGGAGCGAGGCGCGTGGCCACTACGACTTCGGTCCGATCGACTGGGACGAGTTCTGGCAGGTCGTCGGCGGCTTCGGACCGTGCAACAAGGAACGCCTGGCGGCGCGCGTCAAGGCCTGGGACGACGGTGCCTGGGTCCGCGAGGCCGCCATGGCGCATGCCCGCAAACAGGCCGCGAAGGAGCAAGCCGCATGAGCACGACAGCCAACGAATGGCCTTTGTGGGAAGTCTTCGTGCGCGCCAAGTCGGGCCTCGACCACAAACACTGCGGCAGCCTGCACGCGCCCGACGCCAGGATGGCCGTGCAGCTGGCGCGCGAGGTCTACACGCGGCGCCAGGAAGGCACCAGCGTCTGGGTCGTGAAGAGCAGCGACATCACGGCCAGCGACCCGGGCGACAAGGACATGCTGTTCGATCCGATGGAAGACAAGGTGTACCGCCACCCCAGCTTCTACGAGCTGCCCGAGTCCGTGAACCACATGTAGCCCCGCGATGAGTGCCGTTTCGACATCGATCCGCGTGCATGTCGCGCCCACCGTGCAGTACGTGCTGCGCATCGCCGACACCTGCCTGATTCACGCCCAGCGCCTGGCCGAATGGTGCGGTCACGGGCCGGTGCTGGAGGAAGACATCGCGCTCACCAACATGGCGCTGGACCTCGTGGGCCAGGCGCGTTCGCTGCTCACGTACGCGGGCCGGCTGGAAGGGCAGGGCTACGACGAGGACCAGTTCGCCTTCCTGCGCGACGAGCGCCAGTACTTCAACCTCACGCTGGTCGAGCAGCCGATGCGCCGCTCCAGCGCCCACGCGCCGGGCGGCGATTTCGCCGACACCGTGCTGCGCAATTTCCTGCTCGCCACCTGGCTCAAGGCGCTGTGGACGCGGCTGGCAGCGTCGGCCGACAGCGCGCTGGCGGCCATTGCCGGCAAGGCGGTCAAGGAAGCGCGTTACCACCAGCGGCATGCGGGCGACTGGGTCGTGCGGCTGGGCGACGGCACCGAGGCATCGGCGCTGCGCTTGCGCGCCGCGCTCGAACGCGCCTGGCCCTACACGCAAGAGATGTTCAGCCGCGACGCCGTCGATGCCGCGGCCGTTGCCGGCGACCTGGGCCCGGCGCGCGATGCGCTGCGCGACGAGTGGCTGCGCGAGGTGGCAGCGGTCTTTGCCGCGGCCGGACTCGAGCTGCCCGCCGCCACGCCCTTCATGAGCACCGGCACGCTGGGCCGCCACAGCGAGCACATGGGCTTCATCCTGGCCGAGATGCAGTCGCTGCAGCGCCAGTACCCCGGGGGGCGCTGGTGACGGTGCTTGCCGGGCGGGCCAGCCGCATCGCCGCCGCCTGGGCCGCGCTCGACGGCGTGCCCGACCCCGAGGTGCCGGTGCTGTCGGTGCGCGACCTCGGCATCGTGCGTGGGGTGCTGGAAACCGACGACGGCATCGAGGTCCTGCTCACGCCCACCTACAGCGGCTGCCCGGCCACCGAGGTCATCGCCGACAGCGTACGGCAGGCCCTGGACGCAGCCGGGCTGGGACCCGTCAAGCTCACGCAGCGCCTGGCCCCGGCCTGGACCACCGACTGGATCAGCGACTCAGGCCGCAGCAAGCTGCTGGCCTACGGCATCGCGCCGCCGGGCGGCACGAGTGCCGTCGTACCAAGTGGCGTCGGCACCATCCGCATCCGGCCGCGCGACGTGGCCTGCCCGCAATGCGGCAGCAGCCAGACCGAGCGGCTGTCGGCCTTCGGCTCCACCGCCTGCAAGGCGCTGTACCGCTGCCTGGCCTGCCGCGAACCCTTCGAACACTTCAAGCCGATATGAGCGGCCTGCACTTCCACCCCCTGCGCGTGGCCGGCGTGCGCCGCGAGGGCGCCGACGCGCTCGTCGTGACCTTCGACGTGCCTGCCGAGCTCGGCGCGACGTTTCGCTTCGAACCCGGCCAGTACCTCACGCTGCGTTCGGTTGTCGACGGCGGCGAGCTGCGGCGCTCGTACTCGATCTGCGCCGCGCCGGGCGAGGCGCTGCGCGTCGGCGTGCGGCGTTTGCCTGGCGGTGCCTACTCGAACTGGCTGCACGAGCACCTGAAACCCGGCGACGTCATCGACGTGATGGAGCCGCAAGGGCGTTTCGGCGCCGCACTGGCGCGGCGGCCGCGCCATGTGCTGGCGGTGGCCGGCGGCAGCGGCATCACGCCGATCCTGTCGATCCTGAAGGAGGTGCTGGGCAGCGACGCTGCCACGCAAGCCACCTTGCTCTACGGCAACCGCAGTGCGGCCTCGACGATGTTCAAGGAAGAGCTGGAAGACCTGAAGAACCGCCACCTCACGCGGCTGGCGCTGCACCCGGTGTTTTCGCGCGAGGTGGTCGATTCACCGCTCAACGCCGGCCGGCTGGATGCCGCCAGGCTGGCCCTGTTCCTGCGCCTGGCGGGTCCGGTGGACGAGGTCTTCGTGTGCGGCCCGCACGCCATGAACGACGAGGTCGAGGCGGCGCTGCTGGCCAGCGGCATCGCACCCGAGTCCATCCATGTCGAGCGTTTCGGCATCCCGCCCACGGCGGCCGACGCCACGCTGCACGTGCCCAAGGAAGGCGACGCCACCACCGCCCGCGTCACGATCGTGCGCGACGGGCTGACGCGCGAGGTGGCCTTCCAGCCCAGCGACGAAAGCATCCTGGCCGCCGCCGGCCGTGCCGGGCTCGACGTGCCCTATTCCTGCCGCTCGGGCGTGTGCGCCACCTGCCGCGCCAAGCTGCTGGAGGGCCGCGTGCGCATGGACCGCAACTTCGCGCTGGAGCAGGCCGACCTCGACGCCGGCTTCGTGCTCACCTGCCAGGCGCACCCGTTGACCGAACGCTTGGTCGTCTCGTTCGACGAACGCTGAAGGCCCGTGGCCCGCCCACGCTCAGCCGGTTTCGAGAACCAGCTCGACCAGATCCTGGCCGCGTCGGCGCGCCTGTTCGCCAGCCGCGGCTACACCGCCACGACGATGAACGAGGTGGCTGCCGCTTGCGGCGTCAGCAAGGCCACGCTCTACCACTACGTGAACGACAAGCAGGGCCTGCTGGCGCAGATCGCCGCCGGGCACGTGGCGCGGCTGGAGACACTGGTGCTCGACGTCGCGGCGCAGCGGCTGCCGCCCGAGGCCCGGTTGCGCGAGCTCATCCACCGCTTCATGCAGGCCTACGCCAGCGCCGAACACCAGCACCGCGTGCTCACCGAGGACGTGAAGTTCCTCGGCCCGGCCGAGCGCGATCGTGTGCTCGACGGGCAACGCCGCGTCGTCGCCGCGTTTGCCGACACGGTGGCCGAACTGCGCCCCGACCTGGGCGCGGCGCAGCTGCACAAGCCGCTGGCGATGCTGCTCTTCGGCATGATCAACTGGACCTTCACCTGGCTGCACGCCGGTGGCGCGCTGAGCCACGAGACGCTGGCGCCGGTGGTCGTGGACCTGTTCTTCGGCGGCCTGCCGGCGGTGGTGGTGCCACCACCGCGCTGACGGCCGCCGTCAGAGGGCCGGCCGCGCCATCGCGCCGCGCTACGGCCGGCGAGGCGGCAGCAGCCGGCGCGACACCCAGGCCTGTGGCGCGCGTCCGCCCTCGGCCAGCGCCCAGCCCTCAGTGGCCTGCGCCGGGGCGTGGCTGAGGGTTCGCACGGGTGCCAGGCCTTGCGCCGTGGCGCGCGCCAGCAAGGCCTCGACGCCGGCTTCGCCCAGGCTGAGCACGAAGTGCTGCCAGCGCCGCTGCACGCGCTCGTGCAGCCAGGCGTCTTCGAGTGCGCGGCGCAGCACGAGCGGGTCCTGCCCGGCCTCCAGCGCGCGCGGCGCCAGCGCGCCGATGAAGAGGTTGAAGTCGTGGCGTACCGTGTGCTCGGGCAGCATCTCGGCCATGGCGCGCGTGCGTGTGCTCCACCCCGGCGTCGCGAATTGCAGGGTCACCAGTGCCTGCAAGCCCTGCGGGGCGTTGAGCAGGCGCACGCGGTTGGGCGGCAGCACGGCCAGCGGCAGCCGTGCCGCTTCGTGGAAGGGCAGCGGTGTGGCGTAGGAGCGCAGCGCCGCCAACCGCCACCAGGCCGCCGCGTCCAGGTCGGCCACCGGCTCGCCGCCCCATGCCGCCCGCTGGGCGTGGCGCATGGCTTCGTGCAGGCCCACGCCTTCGCGGGCCAGCGCCGCCTGCCGGCTCAGCACGGCCAGGTTGCCGGCGGCGTAGCCGGCCTCGGGGTTGAGACGTTCGACCGCCACCGCCGACGCATCGGCGGCGGCCCCGCCCAGCGGCAGCCGCAACACCGGGCACGACGCGACGTGTATCTGCGCCAGGTAGTGCGGCGTGACTTGCTGGCATTCGAATGCGATGCCGCGCCGCCAGGCCAGCAGCCGCAGTTGCAGCCACTGCCGCGTGGCACGCTGGGTGGCCAGCACGCGATGGCCGAAGACGGCGCGGCCGGCCATCCAGCCCTGGCACACCGGCGTGCCGGCATGCAGCAGCTCCGCGGGGGGCACCAGGCCGTGGTGCGCGTGGTCCCAGCCGATGTCGAAGCCGACGCGGTCGATGGCGTCGGCGGGCGGGGTGTCGAGCTCGAGGGTGGCCTGGTTCATCGTCGTCTCCGTTGGGCCCGCAGGCCCCATTGGCCGCGGTATGGAGAGACAGTGTCCGGCGCCGGTAGCTCAATACGTGAGCTACCGCGGCGTGTTGTTTCCGGCCGCTTCGGGCAAGGCCTGCCTGGCGACTCGTCGGACCGTGCCCGCCGGCCTGAAGCCGCGGCGCCGCCGGTGATAGACTTGCAGGCTGTTCTGGACGAGCCGGCCCCTCCAGGTCTGCCCGCCGCGCCGGTGTAGCTCAGTTGGTAGAGCAGCGCATTCGTAATGCGAAGGTCGGGAGTTCGACTCTTCTCACCGGCACCACATCCCCAGGGCCCGGCCAGCGCCGGGCCCTTTCTGCTGGGGCCGCCGTCCCTACAATGCCTTGATGCGCATCCTCATCGCCAATGACGACGGCTATCTCGCGCCCGGCCTCGCGGCCCTGGTGCGGGCCTGCGAAGGCCTCGGCCACATCGACGTCATCGCGCCGGAGCAGAACGCCAGCGGCACCTCCAACGCGCTCACGCTGAACCGGCCGCTGTCTATCTTCGAGGCGCGCGGCGACCATGTGCAGGGCTTTCGTGTCGTCAACGGCACGCCTTCGGACTGCGTGCACGTGGCGCTGACCGGCCTGCTCGCGCAGCGGCCCGACCTGGTGCTGTCGGGCATCAACAACGGTGCCAACATGGGCGACGACACGCTGTATTCGGGCACCGTGGCGGCGGCCATGGAGGGCTATCTGTTCGGCGTGCCGGCGATCGCGTTCTCGCAGGTCGAGAAGGGTTGGGCCCATCTGCACGCCGCCGCCGCCGCGGCCCGCGCGGTCGTCGACGAGGTGCTGGCGCAGTCGTTGCTGGGCGGCCTGCCGTGGCTGCTGAACGTGAACATTCCCAACCGCGCCGACGCGGCGACGCTGCCGCGCGTCGTGACGCGGCTGGGTCGCCGCCATGCCAGCGAACCCGTGCTGCGTCAGACCAACCCGCGCGGCGAAGACATCTACTGGATCGGCCCGGCCGGCGACGCCCGCGAGTGCGGCGAGGGCACCGACTTCCACGCCGTGGCGCAAAGCCGCGTGTCGATCACGCCGCTGCAGGTGGACCTGACCGACCATGCCTCGTCCGCGCTGTGGGCGAAGCGGCTGGCTGGCGGCGCTGCATGAAGGGCCCGGCGCGGCCGGGGCGGTTTCCGCTGGCGTTGGACCGCCTGGCCGGCGCCGGCAAGCCGGCGTCGACCGAGTTGCTGCGGCCGCAGCGCCCGCTCCAGCATGCAGCCGACCATGCCGCCGGCAAGAGCGCCGGCGTGCCCCAGGGCCTGGGGCTGGACTCGGCGACCGTGCGCGCGCGCATGGTCGCGCGGCTGCGCGCCGACGGCATCGCCTGCGAGCCGGTGCTGCAGGCCCTGGCACAGGTCGACAGGCACGTCTTCGTCGACAGTGCGCTGGCCAATCAGGCCTATGAGGACACCAGCCTGCCGATCGGGCTGTCGCAGACGATCTCCAAGCCTTCGGTGGTGGCGCGCATGTTGGCGCTGCTGTTCGAGGGCGAGTCGGCGCGCACCACCGGGCATCTGGGGCGGGTGCTGGAGATCGGCACCGGCTGCGGTTACCAGGCCGCGTTGCTGGCCCTGCTGGGGCGCAGCGTGGTGTCGATCGAGCGGCTCAAGCCGCTGCACGACAAGGCACTTCACAACCTCGACGGCCGCCGCCACGGCGGCCTGCGGCTGGTGCACGGCGACGGCCGCCTGGGCCATGCGCCGCGCGCACCGTACGACAGCATCGTGGCCGCTGCCGGCGGCGACGAACTGCCCGAGGCCTGGCTGGAACAGCTGGCCCTGGGTGGCCGCCTGGTGGCACCGGTGCACGACGCAGCGCGCGGCGGCCAGGTGCTGCTGGTGGTCGACCGGCAGCCCCAGGGGCTGGTCCGCCGCTGGCACGATGCCGTGCACTTCGTTCCCCTAAAATCCGGCACGGCATGAACGAAGGATCCGGTCCGATGAATCTGTTCGACGCTGCGGCCATGCGGCTGCGCTCCTGGGCCTGGATGGTTGCAGCGGCGGCACTGACGGCGGCTTGTGCATCGCCCACGCACAAGGCGCCGGTCGAGCAGCGCCAGCCTGCGACGCAGCCGGTGGCCGGCAGCACGGCGCCCCCGGCCGCAGCAGTGCCTGAAGTCCAGCCGCCAGCGCCGCCTGTCCTGCCGGGTGCCGAGAACGCCGGCAAGCCCGGTTACTACACCGTCAAGCCCGGTGATACGCTGATCCGCATCGGCCTGGAGGCCGGCCAGAACTGGCGCGACATCGCGCGCTGGAACGGCCTGGGCAACGCCAACCTCATAGAAGTGGGTCAGGTGCTGCGCGTGGTGCCGCCGGGTGCTGAGGGCGTCACGGTCAGGCCGGTTGCGCCGGCCGGGCAGGTGGAGGCCAGGCCGCTCGACGGCAGGCCGACACCGGAGCCTGCGGCCGGCGCAGCGTCGGCAGCGGCAGCTGCGGCGCCGGCGACCGTGGCACCGCCGCGCGAGCCTGACGAGAACCTGGTCTGGGCCTGGCCTGCCGCCGGCCCCGTGGTGGCGGTCTTCGACGACAGCAAGAGCAAGGGCCTGGTCATCGCCGGCCAGCCCGGGGACTCGGTGCTGGCCGCAGCCGACGGCCGCGTCGTCTATGCCGGCTCGGGCCTGCGCGGTTACGGCAACCTGATCATCGTCAAGCACAACGCCACCTACCTGACGGCCTACGCGCACAACCAGACGCTGCTGGTCAAGGAAGACCAGGTGGTGCGGCGCGGCCAGAAGATCGCCGAGATGGGTTCGAGCGATGCCGAGCGCGTGCAACTGCACTTCGAGATCAGGCGCCAGGGCAAGCCGATCGACCCGTCGCGGCTGTTGCCGCCGCGTTAGCGAAGCGGCGCGGGCGCATGGCGCGGCGAGGATGGTCAAACGCAGCCCAGCGCGCCCCTGCCGGGTCCCGCAAGAGGTGGCGCGCTCGGTGCTGGCTCGTCTGCGGGCCGACGCCGACCATGGTGCGGGCGACAGGAATGCCGGAACTGCACACGAGCCCGATGTGCCGGCCTGGGACGCCGGCGAACCCGAGCACGGCAACACGCTGCAGAGCTACCTGCGCGAGATCCGCCGCGCGCCGCTGCTGAGCCCGGCACAAGAGCACGAAACGGCGCTGCTCGCGCGAGCCGGGGACTTTGCCGCGCGGCAGCGCATGATCGAGCGCAACCTGCGCCTGGTGGTCAGCATCGCCAGGAACTACAGCGGGCGCGGGCTGCCCCTGGTCGATCTCATCGAAGAGGGCAACCTGGGCCTGATGCACGCCATCACCAAGTTCGAACCCGAGCGCGGCTTTCGCTTTTCGACCTACGCGTCGTGGTGGATACGCCAGGGCGTCGAGCGCGCGATCATGCAGCAGGCCCGGCTCATCAGGCTGCCGGTGCACGTGGTGCGCGAGCTCAACCAGGTGCTGCGCGCACGGCGCGCACTGGAGGCCGATCCGCGCGGCGCGGGTGCCGTGACGCCCGACGACATCGCCGCCGAGCTGGGGCGCCCGGTGGCGGAGGTGGCTGCCTTGCTGCGCCTGACCGAGCAGCCGACCTCGCTGGACGCGCCGCTGGGCCTGGAGGCGGGCGTGTCGTTGCTGGAGCAGGTGGTCGACGAGCAGGCCGTCGACCCGCTCGGCCGCCAGCTCAATGCCGAGGCGACGAGCCTGCTCGAAGGCGGCCTAGCCGAACTGAGCAGCCGCGAGCGCGAAGTCCTGGTCAGCCGCTATGGCCTGCACGGCCGCGATCCGCAAACGCTGGAGATCCTGGCGGCGCGGCTGCAATTGACGCGCGAGCGGGTGCGTCAGATCCAGCAGGAGGCGCTGAACAAGCTCAAGCACCGCATGGCGCGCCAGGGCGTTTACCGCGACTCGCTGTTCTGAAGCTGCCGCTCCCGTGCGCCGAACGAGGAGGCCGGGATAATCGCCGCCCATGGCTCATGGATACGATTGGCTGGAGGTCGAGTCGCTCGACCTCGAAGCCCAGGGTGTGGCGCACCGCGCCGACGGCAAGGTGGTGTTCATCGAGGGGGCCTTGCCCGGCGAGCGCGTGCAGGTCAACGTCTCGCGCAAGAAGAACCAGTGGGAGCAGGGCCAGATGTCGGCGCTGGCCCGCGAAAGCGCGCAGCGCGTGCGCCCCGCCTGTCCGCACTTCGGGCTGCACGCCGGCGCCTGCGGCGGCTGCAAGATGCAGCACCTGCACCCGGCCGCGCAGGTGGCCATCAAGCAGCGTGTGCTGGAAGACAACCTGTGGCACCTGGCCAAGGTGCGGCCCGACCGCATCCTGCGGCCCATCGAAGGCCCGGCCTGGGCTTACCGCGAGCGCGCGCGCCTGTCGGTGCGCTTCGTGGCGAAGAAGGGCACGGTGCTGATCGGCTTTCACGAGCGCAAGTCGAGTTACGTGGCCGACATGACGGTGTGCCCCGTGCTGCCGCCGCACGTCAGTGCCATGCTGCTGCCGTTGCGCGGGCTCATCGGCGCCATGGACCAGCGCGACCGCCTGCCGCAGATCGAGCTGGCCGTGGGCGACGGCGTGACGGCACTGGTGCTGCGCCACCTGGAGCCCTTGTCGGCAGCCGATGCCGAGCGGCTGCGCGACTTCGGTGCCGCGCACGGCGTGCAGTGGTGGTTGCAGGCCAAGGGGCCGGACACGGTGCACCGGCTCGACGCCGGCGGCCCGGTGCTGACCTACCGCCTGCCGGAGTTCGGCATCGTCATGCCGTTCAGGCCCACCGACTTCACACAGGTCAACCCGCACATCAACCGTGTGCTGGTGCAGCGCGCCGTGCAACTGCTGGCTCCGGCGCCGCACGAACGCGTGATCGACTGGTTCTGCGGCCTGGGCAACTTCACGCTGCCGTTGGCGACGCGCGCGCGGCAGGTGTTGGGTATCGAAGGCAGCGCGACGCTGGTGGCGCGCGCCCGTGACAACGCGCGCCTGAACGGACTGGCCGAACGCACGGCCTTCGAGGCGCGCGACCTGTTCGAGATCGGTGCCGACGAACTGCGCGCCGCCGGCAGCGCCGAGTGCTGGCTGGTCGATCCACCGCGCGAGGGCGCCTTCGCGCTGGCCAAGGCACTCGCTGCGCTGCACGGCGCCGAGGGCTGGGCACCACCCCGGCGCATCGTCTACGTCAGCTGCAACCCGGCCACGCTGGCGCGCGACGCCGGGCTGCTGGTGCACCAGGCCGCCTATCGCTGCAGCCTGGCGGGCATGGTCAACATGTTCCCGCACACGGCGCATGTCGAAAGCCTCGCGGTCTTCGACCGCGAGGCTTCGGCGTAGGCTCATATCCCGCAGCGATGTGAGCCGGAGCCAAAGCCTCGTCGTTTTCGACGCCGTGCAGACATAGAAAAAGGGGCCCGTGGGCCCCTCTTCGCTGCTGCGGCGACCGCGTCAGTCGCTGCTGCCGCCACCGATGCCCAGCAGCGCCAGCAGGTTGGCGAACACGTTGTACAGGCTCAGGTACACGCCCAGCGTGGCGCTGATGTAGTTCGTCTCCACCCCGTCCTGCACCCGCTTGAGGTCGTGCAGGATGAAGAAAGAGAAGATGCCGATGGCCAGCACCGACAAGGTGATCATCAGCGCGCTGCTCTGGATGAAGAAGTTGGCGATCATCGCCACCAGCAGCATGACCATGCCGATGAACAGGAACTTGCCCATCTGCGTGAGGTCGCGCTTGATGATGCTCGACAACGTTGCCATGCCGAAGAAGATCACGCCCGTGCCGGCGAAGGCCGTCATGACCAGCCCGGTGCCGTTCTTCATGCCCAGCACGATGCCGAGCAGGCGCGCCAGCATCAGGCCCATGAAGAAGGTGAAGGCCAGCAGCACCGGCACGCCCGCTGCGGTGTTCTTGGTCTTCTCGATGGCGTACATGAAGCCGAAGGCCCCGGCCAGGAAGACCACGAGACCGATGCCCGGCGACATCGCGCTGGCAATGCCGGTCTGTACGCCGATCCAGGCCCCCAGCACCGTGGGCACCATGGACAGTGCCAGCAGCCAGTAGGTGTTGCGCAGGACACGATTGCGCTGTGCCGCTACCGCTCCACCCGCCGTGGAAAGGACTTGAGCGCCTTGATTCATGGAACCTCCGTGAGAGACAAACACCCGACAGTGTCCGCTCGGACACCCAGCCGGCATTGTAAGTTCCGTGCCCCGCCGCGCGGATGACCCCACTCGAGGTGTCGGCAACGGGCCTGGAAAGCGCTATCGTAGCCAGCCATGAATAGCAAACCGACACTGACCCTGGACGACGCCCGAGCCGCTGCGGCGGCTGCCGAGGCCGAGGCCGTGCAGAACGCCTGGGCCGTGACCATCGCCATCACCGATGACGGCGGTCACCTGCTGTGGCTGCAGCGGCTGGACGGCGCAGCGCCGATTTCGGCCGACATCGCCGTCGCCAAGGCGCGCACCGCCGCCTTGGGCCGACGCGAAAGCAAGGGCTACGAAGACATGATCAACCAGGGCCGCACGGCCTTCCTCAGCGCGCCGGTGCTGCAGGGCATGCTGGAGGGCGGGGTGCCGATCATGGCCGCAGGGCATTGCCTGGGCGCGGTGGGTGTGAGTGGCGTCAAGGCCGCCGAGGACGCACAGATCGCCCGCGCCGGCGTGTCCGCCCTGGCGGCGGCCGGCTTCTGACCAGCGTTGCAGCGGCAAATCACCGACGGCGGCTACAATCTACGGGTTTGCCCGCCAACACTGCAGCGCTAGCGAAACTCCGCCACAGGTTTCCCCTCGGATCCACCGCCCCGATGTCTTGAAGGGAGTGGCGCTGAGCGCGCGAACCGGAGCTTTTGCCTTGCTTGCCGACCTGCCCCCCGCGCTGCTCGCCCTTGCAGACGGGACCACCTTCCTCGGTACCTCGATAGGCGCTGCCGGCCGCACCACCGGTGAAGTGGTGTTCAACACCGCGCTCACCGGCTACCAGGAAATCCTCACCGACCCGAGCTATTGCCGGCAGATCGTCACCCTGACGTATCCGCACATCGGCAACACCGGCGTCAACGCCGAGGACGCTGAGTCCAACCGTGTGCAGGCCGCAGGCCTCGTCATCAAGGACCTGCCGCTGCGCGTGTCGAACTTCCGCGCCACGATGTCGCTGGCCGAGTACCTGCAACGCGAAGGCACGGTGGCCATCGCCAACATCGACACGCGGCGCCTGACGCGGCTGCTGCGCAGCGCCGGTGCGCAGAACGGCTGCATCGTGAGCTTCGCGCCGGGCACCGCGGTGACGAGCACCCACATCGAGGAGGCGGTCGCGCAGGCCCGCGCTGCGGCGTCGATGACCGGGCTCGACCTGGCGCGTGTCGTGTCCGCCACCGAACCCTACGAGTGGACCGAGACCGAATGGCAGCTCGGCCGCGGCCACGACCGGCTGGCGCAGGCGCGGCACCACGTGGTGGCCTACGACTTCGGCGTCAAGCGCAACATCCTGCGCATGCTGGCCAGCCGCGGCTGCCGCGTCACCGTGGTGCCGGCGCAGACGCCCGCGGCCGCGGTGCTGGCACTCGAGCCCGACGGCGTCTTCCTCAGCAACGGGCCGGGCGACCCCGAGCCCTGCGACTACGCCATCGCAGCGACGCGCGAGATCATCGCCACCGGGCTGCCCACCTTCGGCATCTGCCTGGGCCACCAGATCATGGCGCTGGCCTCTGGCGCGAAGACCTTCAAGATGAAATTCGGCCACCACGGCGCCAACCACCCGGTGCAGGATCTGGACAGCGGCCGCGTCAGCATCACGAGCCAGAACCATGGTTTTGCCGTCGACGAAACGTCGCTGCCGGCGACGCTGCGGGCCACGCACGTGTCGCTGTTCGACGGCACGCTGCAGGGCCTGGCGCGCACCGACCGCCCGGCCTTCAGCTTCCAGGGCCACCCCGAGGCCAGCCCGGGCCCGCACGACATCGGCGTCCTGTTCGACCGCTTCGTCGAGCTGATGGAGAAACGTTGACATGCCGAAGCGCACCGACCTGAAGAGCATCCTCATCATCGGCGCCGGCCCGATCGTCATCGGCCAGGCCTGCGAGTTCGACTACTCCGGCGCGCAGGCCTGCAAGGCGTTGCGCGAGGAGGGCTACCGGGTCGTCCTCGTCAACAGCAACCCGGCGACGATCATGACCGACCCGGCGATGGCCGACGTGACGTACATCGAACCCATCACCTGGCAGGTGGTGGAAAAGATCATCGCCAAGGAACGACCCGACGCCCTGCTGCCCACGATGGGCGGCCAGACGGCGCTGAACTGTGCGCTCGACCTGCACAACAACGGCGTGCTGGCGAAGTACGGCGTCGAGATGATCGGCGCCAACGAGCAGGCCATCGAGAAGGCTGAAGACCGCCTGAAGTTCAAGGACGCCATGACATCGATCGGCCTGGATTCGGCCAAGAGCGGCATCGCGCACACCATGGAAGAGGCCTTGGCGGTGCAAAAGCGCATCGCCGAGCAGACCGGAGGCAACGGTTTCCCGGCGGTGATCCGGCCCAGCTTCACGCTCGGCGGCACCGGCGGCGGCATCGCCTACAACCCGGAGGAATTCGAGGAGATCTGCAAGCGCGGCATCGACCTGTCGCCGACGCACGAACTGCTCATCGAAGAGAGCCTGATCGGCTGGAAGGAGTACGAGATGGAAGTCGTCCGCGACCGCGCGGACAACTGCATCATCATCTGCTCGATCGAGAACTTCGACCCGATGGGCATCCACACCGGCGACTCGATCACGGTGGCGCCGGCGCAGACGCTGACCGACAAGGAATTCCAGATCATGCGCAACGCCTCGATCGCGATCCTGCGCGAGATCGGCGTCGACACCGGCGGCTCCAACGTGCAGTTCGCGGTCAACCCGGCCAACGGCCGCCTGATCGTGATCGAGATGAACCCGCGCGTCAGCCGCAGCTCGGCGCTGGCGTCCAAGGCCACCGGGTTCCCGATCGCCAAGGTGGCGGCCAAGCTGGCGGTGGGCTACACGCTCGACGAGTTGCGCAACGACATCACGGGTGGCGCGACGCCGGCGAGCTTCGAGCCGAGCATCGACTACGTGGTGACCAAGATCCCGCGCTTCGCGTTCGAGAAGTTCCCCGCCGCCGACCCGCACCTGACGACGCAGATGAAGAGCGTGGGCGAGGTCATGGCCATCGGCCGCACCTTCCAGGAAAGCTTCCAGAAGGCGCTGCGCGGGCTGGAGACGGGCATCGACGGCCTCAGCGAGCGCACGTCGTGCAAGGCCACCGACCGCGACGAGATCATCGACGAGATCGGCAACGCCGGCCCCGAGCGTTTCCTGTTCCTGGCCGACGCCTTCCGTATCGGCATGACGCTGGACGAGATCTTCGAAGAGACCGCCATCGACCCCTGGTTCCTGGCGCAGATCGAAGAGCTCGTGGCCGTCGAGCAGCAGGTGGCGGCGCGTGACCTGGCCGGCCTGTCGGTGGCCGAGCTGCGCTATCTGAAGCAGAAGGGATTCTCCGACCGCCGCCTGGCGAAACTGCTGAAGACCCACCAGCACGCCGTGCGCGAGCGCCGCCACGCCCTGGGCGTGCGCCCGGTCTACAAGCGCGTGGACACCTGCGCGGCCGAGTTCGCCACCCAGACGGCGTACCTGTATTCGGCCTACGAGACAGCCGACGGTGAGTGCGAAGCCGAACCCACGGCACGGCGCAAGATCATGGTGCTGGGCGGTGGCCCCAACCGCATCGGCCAGGGCATCGAGTTCGACTACTGCTGCGTGCACGCCGCACTGGCCCTGCGCGAGGACGGCTACGAGACCATCATGGTCAACTGCAACCCGGAGACGGTGTCGACCGACTACGACACCAGCGATCGCCTGTACTTCGAGCCGGTGACGCTGGAAGACGTGCTCGAGATCGTCGACAAGGAGCGCCCCGAGGGCGTGATCGTGCAGTACGGCGGACAGACGCCGTTGAAGCTGGCGCTCGACCTCGAGCGTGCCGGCGTGCCGATCATCGGCACTTCGCCGGATTCGATCGACATCGCCGAAGACCGCGAGCGTTTCCAGAAGCTGCTGCAGCGCCTCGGCCTGCGCCAGCCGCCCAACCGCACCGCGCGCACCGAAGAGCAGGCGCTCGAACTGGCGCAGGAGATCGGCTACCCGCTGGTGGTACGCCCGAGCTATGTGCTGGGTGGCCGCGCGATGGAGATCGTGCACGGCGACAAGGACCTGCAGCGCTACATGCGCGAAGCGGTGCGGGTGAGCGAGAAGTCGCCGGTGCTGCTGGACCGCTTCCTCGACGACGCCATCGAGGTCGACGTCGACTGCATCAGCGACGGCGTCGAGGTCATGATCGGAGGCATCATGGAGCACGTGGAAGCCGCCGGCATCCACAGCGGTGACTCGGCCTGCTCGCTGCCGCCCTACACCTTGTCGGCCGCATTGCAGGACGAGATGCGGCGCCAGACGGCGGCGATGGCACGCGCGCTGGGCGTGATCGGGCTCATGAACGTGCAGTTCGCGATCCAGGGCGAAGGCGATCAAGCGGTGGTCTACGTGCTGGAGGTGAACCCTCGCGCCTCGCGCACCGTGCCTTACGTGAGCAAGGCCACCGGGCAGCAACTGGCCAAGATCGCGGCGCGCTGCATGGCCGGGCAGACGCTGGCGTCGCAGTCCGGCGTCAGGGGCGAGGTGGTACCTGCCTACTTCAGCATCAAGGAAGCCGTCTTCCCGTTCAACAAGTTCCCGGGCGTGGACCCCGTCCTCGGCCCCGAGATGCGCTCCACCGGCGAGGTCATGGGCATCGGCCGCACCTTCGGCGAGGCCATGCTCAAGAGCCAGCTCGGCGCCGGGTCGCGGCTGCCCGCCAGGGGTACCGTCGTGCTGACGGTGAAGGACGGCGACAAGGCACGCGCCGTCCAGGTCGCGGCCGACCTCGTCGGCCTGGGTTTCCAGGTCGTCGCCACCAAGGGCACGGCGGCGGCCATTGCGCAGGCCGGCGTGCCGGTGAAGGTGGTCAACAAGGTCAAGGACGGTCGCCCGCACATCGCCGACATGATCCGCGCCGGCGAGATCCAGCTCGTCTTCACGACCGTCGACGAAACGCGCACCGCGATTGCCGATTCGCGCTACATCCGCACCGCCGCGCTGGCCCACCGTGTCACCTACTACACGACGATGGCCGGTGCCGAGGCGGCCACCGAGGCGCTCAAGCACATGGAAGACCTCGAGGTGAGGTCCTTGCAGGACCTGCACGCCGAACTGATTTAGACTTGCGCCTGTCGTCCGCCGCAGTCGGCCCGCAATCGGGTTCCTGCGGCGGATTCACTTTGTTCACCCGGATTCCACCCATGGTCACCATTCCCCTGACGCAGCGCGGCGCCGAAAAGTTGAAGAGCGAACTGCAACGGCTGAAGTCCGTCGATCGACACGCCGTCATCCAGGCCATTGCCGAGGCGCGTGCGCAGGGCGACCTGTCGGAGAACGCCGAGTACGAAGCCGCCAAGGACAAGCAGGGTTTCATCGAGGGCCGCATCAAGGAACTCGAATCCAAGCTGGCGGGCGCCCAGGTGATCGACCCCGCACAGGTGGACGCCGGCGGCAAGGTCGTGTTCGGTGCCACGGTGGACCTGGAAGACGAAAAGAGTGGCGCCAAGGCCACCTACCAGATCGTCGGTGACGACGAGGCCGATTTGAAACTGGGCCTGATCTCGATCAGCAGCCCGATCGCGCGGGCGCTGATCGGCAAGCAGGCCGGTGACGTGGCCGAGGTGCAGGCGCCGGGTGGCCTGCGCCACTGGGAGATCGTGGACGTGCGTTACATCTGATGCGCCTGCAGCGCTGGCGAGGGCTGTTGCCCGGCCTGTGGGCCGGCTGGCTGCTGTGCGTGGCGCTGCTGGCGACGCCGGCGCCCTTTGCGCTGCTGCCGCAGGCCGACGCCGGCCGCGTCGTCGGCCGCATGCTGGCGCAGGAGGCGTATGTCAGTCTCGCGCTCGGCATCGTGCTGCTGGTGCTCGAGCGCCTGGTCGCGCGCCGCGCGGCGGCCGCGGGGCAGGGTACGCAGTTCAGCACCGGCATGGTGCTGGCCCTGGGCGCCGTCTTCTGCACCATCGCCGGGTACTTCGCACTGCAGCCGCTGATGGCCGCCGCCCGTGCCGGGCAGGGCGCCCTGAGCTTCGGTCAGCTGCACGCGGTGAGCACGGCCTTCTACGTGGTGAAGGTGGCGCTGGTGGCGGCACTGGCCTGGCGTGCCGCCGGCGCTGGCATCAATCGCCGGCCTTCTTCTTGACGCTGGCCAGCCGCCGTTTGGCGCGTTTGATGGTGCCGCCAGGCGTCACGCGTTCGTTGCCGAAGACCTTGACCTTCTTCACCGTGGCGCGGTGGTTTCCGCTCTTGGAGAAGGACACCAGCTTGACGACCCGCGGGCCGGGCTGGCGGTCGGTGGCGCGCTCGAGCTTTTCCCTGGGCGGCAGCGGCCGCCACAGCACGAGCAGCTTGCCGATGTGCTGCACCGGCGCGGCGCCGAGCTGCGTCGCCAGATCGGCCAGCAGGGCCTCGCGTGCGGCGCGGTCGTCGGAGAACACACGCACCTTGATCAGGCCATGCGAGTTGAGCGCCTTGTCCACCTCCTTCACGACGGCTGGAGTGAGCCCGTCGTTGCCGATCATCACGACCGGCTCCAGATGGTGAGCGTCGGAGCGGTGTGCCTTGCGTTCGGCGGGGGTCAGTGTCAGAGCGGTCATGCTTCCATTATCGGCGCCACATGAAAGTCAAGACCAAGAGCAAGAAAGTCAACAAGGCGTGGCTCAACGACCATGTCAACGACCCCTACGTCAAGATGGCGCTGCGGGAGGGCTACCGCGCCCGCGCCGCCTACAAGCTCAAGGAGATCGACGAGGCGCTGCGCCTGATCAAGCCCGGGCAGGTGGTGGTGGACCTGGGCGCGGCGCCGGGAGCCTGGAGCCAGTACCTGCGGCGCAGGTTCGCCCCCCAGGGCGCAGCCTCGGGTGAGCTCGACGGCAGCATCATCGCGCTGGACCTGGTCGAGATCGAGCCCATCGAGGGCGTGGTCTTCCTGCAGGGCGACTTCCGCGAAGCCGAGATGCTGCATGCGCTGGAGGCGCAACTGGGCGGCAGGCGGGTGGATGTCGTGGTGTCCGACATGGCGCCCAACCTGTCGGGTATCGAGTCGTCGGACGCCGCCCGCGTGGCGCACCTGGTCGAACTGGCGGTGGCGTTTGCGCTGGGCCACCTTCAGCCCGAGGGTGCACTGGTCTGCAAGACCTTTCATGGCAGCGGTTATGGCCAGCAGGCCAAACTGTTCAAGGACAGTTTTCGCGTCGTCAAGCCGATCAAGCCCAAGGCCTCGCGTGACAAGTCTTCCGAAACCTTTCTCGTAGGGTTGGGTCCCAAGCTCGCCTGACGGCGCGGGACACGGCTTGGAAAGCGTGCACAGACCACGGTATTGCGGGCCCTTCCGGCCGCATTGCCAATCATGAGCTGCATCTTGACTGCAATAGAATCATCACCATATGCCGTGGAATCCGGCACAGCGCACGTACCGTGCCGTGTTGCTGAACTGGAAAAGGAGCCGCGGTGAATAATCAATGGTTTTCGAAGGTCGCTGTCTGGCTGGTGATCGCCCTCGTGCTGTTCACCGTGTTCAAGCAGTTCGACCGCGGCGTGACGCAGGGCAACCAGATCGGGTATTCCGACTTCCTGGAAGAGGTGCGCAGCAAGCGCATCAGGTCGGTCACGCTGCAGGAGAGCGCCGGCGGCGGCACCGAGATCGTCGCCGTGACGAACGACGACAAGCGGCTGCGCAGTTCGGCCACCTACCTGGACCGTGGCCTCGTCGGTGACCTCATCAACAACGGCGTCAAGTTCGATGTCAAGCCGCGCGAAGAGCCCTCGCTGCTGATGAGCATCCTCGTCAGCTGGGGCCCGATGCTGCTGCTGATCGGGGTCTGGGTGTACTTCATGCGACAGATGCAGGGCGGCGGCAAGGGCGGCGCCTTCAGCTTCGGCAAGAGCAAGGCGCGCATGCTCGACGAAGCCAACAACACCACCACTTTCGCCGACGTCGCCGGCTGCGACGAGGCCAAGGAAGAGGTCAAGGAACTGGTCGACTTCCTGAAGGACCCGCAGCGCTTCCAGAAGCTCGGCGGCCGCATCCCGCGCGGCGTGCTCCTTGTCGGCCCCCCGGGCACCGGCAAGACGCTGCTGGCCAAGGCCATCGCCGGTGAAGCCAAGGTGCCGTTCTTCAGCATCAGCGGCTCGGACTTCGTCGAGATGTTCGTCGGCGTCGGCGCGGCGCGCGTGCGCGACATGTTCGAGCAGGCCAAGAAGAGCGCCCCCTGCATCATCTTCATCGACGAGATCGACGCCGTCGGCCGCCACCGCGGCGCCGGCCTGGGCGGCGGCAACGACGAGCGCGAGCAGACGCTGAACCAGATGCTCGTCGAGATGGACGGCTTCGAGACCAACGTCGGCGTCATCGTCATGGCCGCCACCAACCGGCCCGACATCCTCGACCCCGCCTTGCTGCGCCCGGGCCGCTTCGACCGCCAGGTCTACGTCACGCTGCCCGACGTGCGCGGCCGCGAGCAGATCCTCAACGTGCACATGCGCAAGGTGCCCGTGGGGCAGGACATCCGTGCCGACATCCTGGCCCGCGGCACGCCCGGCTTCAGCGGCGCCGACCTGGCCAATCTGGTCAACGAGTCGGCCCTGTTCGCGGCGCGCCGCAACGCCCGCGTGGTCGAGATGGTCGACTTCGAGAAGGCCAAGGACAAGATCATGATGGGCCCCGAGCGCAAGTCCATGATCATGCCCGAGGAGGAGCGCAGGAACACCGCTTACCACGAGGCCGGGCACGCGCTGGTGGCACGGCTGATGCCCAAGACCGACCCGGTGCACAAGGTCACCGTGATTCCGCGCGGCCGCGCTCTCGGCGTCACGATGCAGTTGCCCGAAGGCGACCGCTACAGCATGGACAAGGAGCGCATGCTGTCGACCATTTCCGTGCTGTTCGGCGGCCGCATCGCCGAAGAGGTGTTCATGAACCAGATGACCACCGGGGCATCGAACGACTTCGAGCGTGCCACGCACATCGCGCGCGACATGGTCACGCGCTACGGCATGACGGACGAACTGGGCCCGATGGTCTATGCCGAGAACGAAGGCGAGGTCTTCCTCGGCCGCTCGGTCACGAAGACGACGACGATGTCCGAGGAGACGATGCGCAAGGTCGACGAGGTCATCCGCCGCATCATCGACGAGCAGTATTCGACCGCGCGCAAGCTGATCGAGGACAACAAGGACAAGATGCACGCCATGGCCAAGGCGCTGCTGGAATGGGAAACCATCGACAGCGACCAGATCGACGACATCATGGCCGGCAAGCCGCCGCGCATGCCCAAGGACTGGACGGCCACGTCGACCAAGCCGCCCAGCGGCCCGATGCCGCCGGTGGGCACCGATGGCGCCCCTGCCGTGGCCTGAGAGGTTGAGAGGCAATCCCATGCACCCGCGTAAGCCCCCAGAACAGCCGCAATCAAGGCGCAAAGCGCAGCCGGGGTGGGGCCCCGGCTAGCATTTGAAACGCGGTGTGCGGCTGTTCTGGGGGCTTACCCGTTGGGCTGGGGTACCCATGGGCCCTGCGCGGCGTTGCACCGCTTGCCCGCACGCCAGTGCGGGCGGCGCGTTGCGCCTTGCTCAGGGCCCTTGGCCACCCCTGCGCGGGTGCATGGGATTGCCTCTCAACCTCTGAGTCGCAGCCTGCCCTTGGCGGACTGTTAGCAGACAGCAAGGCGCCAGGCGCGGTTCCGGCGCTTAGAGGCCCGTGTATTTCTTCGCATTTCCTCTAGCCCGATCGGCGGGGTACTTGAGTGCGTTGGCGGCGAGCTTGCTGCGCACGGCCTCGTCCAGATCCACGTCCAGCACCGCGGCCAGCCGCACCAGGTACACCAGCACGTCGGCGATCTCGTCGCGCACACGGCGCGCGGTGGCCGGGTCGTGCGCCACGCGGTGCGAGGCGCCCTCGCCCAGCCACTGGAACAGTTCCACCAACTCGCCCACCTCTGCGGTGAGCGCCATGGCCAGGTTCTTCGGCGAGTGGAACTGGTCCCAGTCGCGCTCGCGCGCAAACAGCGCAATTGCCTCCTGCAGCCTGACGGCATCGATCAAGGGGCCGTCTGGCGAGTCTACGCTGGACACGGGCGAGCGCGTCGCGTTTGCGGCCGCCGGCGCGGGCAATGCGGGGTCGTTCGGCGGCAACGGGTTCCGGCTCATCAGGGTCGCTTCGTGCTGGGCACTGCGGAATTCGCGCTTGGGGCGGCCCGGCGTGCTCATGGGCGCTTGCCGGGGGAGGTGCCGTGGCGGGAGGGCTGGAGGATGACGGCCCCGGCGGCGCCATCCTAGCCGGGCCGGCCGCTGCAACGAGCCCATACCCCTGACGGGTAGGTAGCCATACACCTTGTTGGGAATAGACGCGTCCGCCAGGTCTTGTGCCCAATGCCCCCTGTTGGCGGACGCGTCGGTGGCGTTCGCGCTTGCGTGCCGCACCCACACAAGAACATCCCGTCCGACCGACCGGGACCCTCGAACTCCATGGCGCAAGCTCCGCTGCACGACCCGATCGCCGACCCGCATCCCGAGGCGGCGCGCGAAGTCAAGAACACCACCTGCTACATGTGTGCATGCCGCTGCGGCATCCGCGTACACCTGCGCGACGGCAAGGTGCGCTACATCGATGGCAATCCCGACCACCCGCTCAACCAGGGTGTCATCTGCGCCAAGGGTTCGTCGGGGATCATGAAGCAGTATTCACCCGCGCGGCTGACCCGGCCGCTGCGGCGCAAGGCCGGCGCCGAACGCGGCACCGGCGAGTTCGAGCCCATCGAATGGGAGGAGGCCTACGCCCTGCTCGCCGAGCGCCTGGGCCGCATCCGCGCCACCGACCCGAAGAAGTTCGCCCTCTTCACCGGGCGCGACCAGATGCAGGCGCTGACCGGCCTGTTCGCGCGCCAGTTCGGCACCCCCAACTACGCGGCGCACGGCGGCTTCTGCTCGGTGAACATGGCCGCCGGCATGATCTACACGATCGGCGGCTCGTTCTGGGAGTTCGGCGGCCCCGACCTCGACCGCGCCAAGCTGTTCGTGATGATCGGCACCGCGGAGGACCACCACTCCAACCCGATGAAGATCGCGCTCGCCAAGTTCAAGCGCGACGGCGGGCGCTTCGTCTCGATCAACCCGGTGCGCACCGGCTACTCGGCGATCGCCGACGAGTGGGTACCGATCCGCCCCGGCACCGACGGTGCGTTCCTGCTCGCGGTGATCCACGTGATCCTGGCCCAGGGCCTGTTCGACCGCGATTTCGTCGTCCAGTACTCGAACGGCGGCGAACTCGTCAACATCGACGCCGCCAGCGACGAATTCGGCATGTTCGTGCGCACCGAGGTGCCGGCCGAGGAAGCCTGCTACGACCCGCAGAACAAGCTGTGGTGGGACCGGCACACCGGCAAGGCGGTCGTCAGCCACACGCCGGGCGCCGACCCCTTCCTGCTCGGCGAGTTCAAGCTCGCCGACGGCACGCCGGTGAAGCCCTCGTTCCAGTTGCTGCAGGAGCGCGTCAAGGACTACACGCCCGAGTGGGCGGCGCAGATCACCGGCATCCCGGCCGCGACGATACGGCGCCTGGCGCACGAGATGGGCATCACCGCGCGCGACCAGCGCATCGAGCTGCCGATCGCCTGGACCGACGCCTGGGGCAAGGAGCACGACACCGTCACCGGCAACCCGGTGGCCTTTCACGCCATGCGCGGCCTGGCGGCGCATTCGAACGGCTTCCAGACCATCCGGGCGCTGGCGATCCTGATGTCGCTGCTGGGCACCATCGACCGGCCCGGGGGCTTTCGCCACAAGGCGCCGTTCCCGCGCCCGATCCCGCCGTGCGCGCGCACGCCCAACGACCCGCGCGCGGTGCAGCCGATGCGGCCGCTCGACGGCATGGCGCTGGGCTGGCCGTCGGACCCGGACGACCTGTTCGTCAACGACGACGGCAGCCCGGTGCGCATCGACAAGGCCTTCTCGTGGGAGTACCCGCTGTCGGTGCACGGGCTGATGCACAACGTCATCACCAACGCCTGGCGCGGTGACCCGTACCGCATCGACACGCTGCTGATCTTCATGGCCAACATGTCGTGGAACTCGACCATGAACACGGCCGAAGTCCGCCACATGCTCAACGACAAGGACGAGCAGGGCGAGTACAAGATTCCGTTCCTCGTCGTCGCCGACGCCTTCCATTCGGAGATGACGGCGTATGCCGACCTGGTGCTGCCCGACACCACCTACCTCGAGCGCCACGACGTGATGTCGATGCTCGACCGGCCGATCTCCGAGTTCGACGGCCCGGTCGATTCGGTGCGCATCCCGGTGCTGCCGCCCAGCGGCGACTGCAAGCCGTTCCAGGAGGTGCTGATCGAGCTCGGCTCGCGCCTGAAGCTGCCCACCTTCGTCACCGCGGATGGGCGCCGCAAGTACCGCGACTACCCGGACTTCATCGTCAACTGGGAAACCGAGCCCGGCTCGGGCATCGGCTTTCTCGCCGGCTGGCGAGGCAAGGGCGGCGAGAAGTTCCTCATCGGCGAGCCCAATCCGCGCCAGTGGGAGATGTACCAGCAGAACAATTGCGTCTACCACCACGAGCTGCCGCGCAGCTTCCAGTACATGCGCAACTGGAACCAGGGCTACCTGGAGTGGTCGCGCGCGAACCGCATCACGCGCTACGCCGAGCCGATCCTGATCCACCTCTACTCCGAGGTGCTGCAGCGCTTTCGCAGCGCCGCCCAGGGCAGGGGCCTGACGCGCAAGCCGCCCGAGCACCTGAAAACGCGCATCGCGACCTACTTCGACCCCCTGCCGTTCTATTACGAGCCGCTGGAGTCGCACGTCACCGACAAGCAGAAGTACCCGCTGGCGGCCGTGACGCAGCGGCCGATGGCGATGTACCACGCCTGGGATTCGCAGAACGCCTGGCTGCGCCAGATCCACACCCACAACGTGCTGTTCATCAACACCCAGACGGCGCGCACCTCGGGCATCGCCGACAGCGACTGGGTGTGGGTCGAATCGCAGTGGGGCCGGGTGCGCGGCATGGCGCGCCATTCCGAGGCCGTCGAGCCGGGCACGGTGTGGACCTGGAACGCCGTCGGCAAGGCCGCCGGCGCCTGGAACCTGGCGCCCGACGCCAACGAGTCGCGACTGGGCTTCCTGCTCAACCACCTGATCTCGGAAGAACTGCCGGCCGACCACGGCGGTGCCCGGATCTCGAACTCCGACCCCATCACCGGCCAGGCCGGCTGGTACGACGTGCGCGTGCGCGTCGTGCGCGACGACGACCAGGCCCTGACGCAGAGCCAGCCGCAGTTCCCCCCGCTGCGGCCCTATCCCGGCATGGTCCGGCGTCCGGGTGTGCTGGGCGCTCTGGGACGCGCGCTGCGCGGCGGAGGGGCGAAGTGAGCCGCGTCCAGCTCGCCCTCGTGATCGACCTCAACGTCTGCGTCGGCTGCCATGCCTGCGTGACGAGCTGCAAGGAGTGGAACAACGAAGGCGCGGCCGGCCCGCTGAGCGACAGCAACCCTTACGGCGCCGACCCCAGCGGCACCTTCTTCAACCGCGTGCAGACCTTCGAGGTCGGGCAGTACCCGCACACCGAGACCGTGCACTTCCCGAAGTCGTGCCTGCACTGCGAGGATCCGCCCTGCGTGCCGGTGTGCCCCACCGGCGCGTCGTACAAGCGCGAAAGCGACGGCATCGTGCTCGTCGACTACGACAAGTGCATCGGCTGCAAGTACTGCGCCTGGGCCTGCCCCTACGGCGCGCGCGAGTTCGACGCGCAGCAGAAGGTGATGAAGAAGTGCACCCTGTGCGTCGACCGCATCTACGACACCTCGGCAGCTGAAGCCGACCGCAGGCCGGCCTGTGTCATGGCCTGCCCGACCTCGGCGCGCATCTTCGGCGACATCCACGACCCGCATTCGGCGGCCTCGCGCGCGATCCGCGAGCAAGGCGGCTACGCGCTGATGCCCGAGTGGGGCACCAAGCCGGCCAACCACTACCTGCCCCGGCGCACGACCCGTCTGCGCATCCACCAGGACGAGCTCGTGCGGGCGGACAACCCGCTGCTGGTCGAAGGTCACCTGCCCAGACCGGCCAAAGACGTGTCGACGCTCGACGACGCCACCACCTGGTAAGCCCAACGCTCATGCGCCCCGCCGTTTCCGTCATCCTGCTGACCACGCTGATCGGCGCCGGGCAGGGCCTGTTCCTGGCCCTGTTCACGGTGCAGAGCTATGCGCTGGTCGGGCTGCTGGCGCCCCAGGCCGGCTCCGCGTTCTACGCCGGCGGCAGCGCGGTCGCGCTGGCCCTGCTCGGCGCCGGGCTGGTCGCATCGTTCTTCCACCTCGGGCGCCCCGAGCGCGCCTGGCGCTCGGCAGCGCGCTGGCGCACGTCGTGGCTGTCGCGCGAGGTGCTCGCGCTGCCGGCATTCATGCTCGTCGTCGCAATGTATGGCCTGATGCACGCGCTGGGCTGGTCACCGGCGCTGGCGACCGGGACCCGAGGGACGCCGATCGACGCCACCCTGGCGGTCGGCGCCTTGGGCAGCGTGCTGGCGTTCGCGCTCTTCGTCTGCACCGCGATGATCTATGCCTGCATACGCTTCCTGGCCGAGTGGCACACACCGCTGACCGTCGTCAATTACGTGCTGCTCGGCGGCGCGTCGGGCTTCACGCTGGCCACGGCACTGGCCAGCCTCACCGCGCCGGGCCTGGTCGGCTTCCTGTCGGGCTGGGCCGTGCTGCTCACGGTACTGGCGGCGATCGGCCGCGCGGCTTCGCTGTGGCGCAACGCGCGGCTCAAGCCGAAGTCGACGCTGCAGTCGGCGATCGGCATCAAGCACCCCGTCATCGTGCAGAAGTCGCAGGGTTTCATGGGCGGTTCGTTCAACACGCACGAGTTCTTCCACGGCGCCGGCCGCACGTGGCTGCGCGGCGTCAGGCAGGCCTTCGTCCTGCTCGCGTTCGTGGCGCCGGTGCTCCTGCTGGTGGCCGGGCGCGAGCCGGCGTCGGAGCCGCTGCTGCTGGCGGCGTTCGTGGTCCAGTACATCGGTCTGCTCGCCGAACGCTGGTTCTTCTTCGCGCAGGCCAATCATGCGCAGAACCTCTACTACCAGGCGGTGTCCTGATGAAAGGGCGGCGCGCGACGATCGTCGGGTCCGGACTGCTGCTGATCGCGGCATCGGCGCAGGCAGCCGGCGCAGCGGCCGGCGGCGGCGTGCCCTGGTGGGTATGGCCGCTGGCGCTGTTCGTGGCCTGCTTCCTGATGGGCATCGTCGCCGTGCCGGCCGGCATCGGCGGCGGCACGCTGTTCGTGCCCATCGTCGGCAGCTTCTTCCCCTTCCACCTCGACTTCGTTCGCGGCGCCGGGCTCATGGTGGCGCTGGCCAGCGCGCTGGCGGCCGGGCCGATGCTGCTGCGCAGCGGCCTGGGCAGCCTGCGGCTGGCGCTGCCCTTGGCGGTGCTGGCTTCGGCGTCGTCGATCGGCGGCGCGATGCTGGGGCTGGCGATGCCGGCCAACGTGGTGCAGATGCTGCTGGGCGGCGTCGTGCTGGGCATCGTGGTGCTGATGCTGGTGGCCAAGAAGTCGGAGTTCCCGAACGTCACCCGGCCCGACGCGCTGTCGCAGGCGCTGGCGCTCAACGGCGTCTTCATCGACGGCGCGTCGGGCCGCACCGTGCACTGGCAGGTGCACCGCACCGTGCCGGGGCTCGTCGTCTTCGTGGGCATCGGCGTGCTGGCCGGCATGTTCGGCATCGGTGCCGGCTGGGCCAACGTGCCGGCGCTCAACCTGCTGATGGGCGCACCGGTGAAGGTCGCAGCGGGTACCTCTGGGCTGGTGCTGTCGCTGGTGGATTCCTCGGCGGCCTGGGTCTACATCAACCAGGGCGCGGTGCTGCCGATGATCGCGGTGCCGTCGGTGGTGGGCATGATGCTGGGTGCGCGCATCGGCGCGCGGCTGCTCGACGTGCTGAAGGGCTCGGTGATCCGGCGCATGGTGATCGCGGTGCTGCTGTTCGCCGGCCTGCGCGCGCTGCTCAAGGGCACCGGGGTGTGGCCATGAAATCCGAGCGCGAGATCGTCGAACAGCCCGTCGAGCAGTTGCTCTACGCGCGCTTGCTCGACTGGGGCACACGCATCGGCCTGGTCGTACTGGTGCTGACCTTCGCCGCCTACATGGGCGGGCTGACGAGCCCGCGCGTGCCGCTGGACCAACTGCCCGCGCTGTGGGGCCAGCCGGTCGGCAGCTACCTGCAGCAGACGCAGTCGCCGCTGGGCTGGGGCTGGCTCGCGCTGGTGCAGCACAGCGACGTCGCCGGCCTCGTCGGCATCGTCGTCCTCGCCGGTTGCTCGCTCGTGTGCCTGCTGGCGCTGGTGCCGTTGTACCTGCGGCGCGGCGACCGTGCCTTCGTCGCGCTGTGCCTGGCCGAAGTGGCGGTGGTGCTGCTGGCGGCGTCCGGCTGGCTCACGGCAGGTCACTGACACCATGGCCGGCACCTTCTCGCGCCTGCTGCTGGCCACCGAGCACAGTGAATACGACACTGGCGCCGAGGCGCTGGCCTTCGCGATCGCGCGCCGTTGCGCGCTGCCGCTGGCGGCCGTGCTGCCGGTGTTGAGCAACCCCGAATTCGAACAGGTGGCGCCGCAACTGGCGGCGAAAGCGGATGCCGAGGCGCGCGTCAAGCATGATGCGCTGCAGGCATCGGCGCAGGCCCAGGGTGTGCCGCTGGCGCTGCAGGTGCGGCACGGGCCGGAGCCGTATCTCGAGATCGTCGACGAAGCGCGCGAGCGCGCCGCCGACCTGATCGTGATCCGCCGCCGCGGCAAGCGCGGACTGCTGGCCAACCTGCTGGTCGGCGAGATGGTCTTCAAGGTCCTGGCCCATGCGCCGTGCAGCGTGCTGGTGGCACCGCGTGCGGCGCAGATGTGGTCCCGGCGTGTGCTGGTGGGCATCGACCCGCAAGCGCCCAGCACCACGCTGCTGGCACAGGCCGCGGCGCTGGCCGCCGAGTGCGCGTTGCCGCTGCGCGTGGTGTGCGTGGCCGCCGGCGACGGCGCCCGGCCGGCGGCACAAGCAGCCCTGCAAGCAGTGGTGGCGCAGGCACGCGCGCTCGGCGCCGACGCCGACGGCGAGCTGCGCACCGGCAGGCCGCACCAGCAGCTCGTCGAGGCAGCGCAGGCCTGCGGCGCCGACCTGCTGGCCGTGGCACGGCACGGCGGCGACAGCCTGGCCCGCGCCTGGATGGGCGGCACTGCGCAGAAGGTCATCGGCCTGGCCGCATGCGCGGTGCTGGTCCACGTGAACCACCCTCACCCGAAGGCAGATACGACATGAGCGACGCCCTCAACTATCTCGTCAAGGCCCGCCCCGATGCCGTGGGCCACTACTTCGCCTTCCTCAAGGCTTGCGGCACGCAGCTCGACCCGAAGACGCGCAACCTGATCTCGGTCATCAGCAAGGTGCACTCGCAGACCGAACGCGGCCTGCGCCAATACCTGGGTCGCGCACTGCGCGAAGGCTGCACGCCGGCCGAGGTGCTGGACGCGCTGCTGATGGCCTTCCCGATGCTGGGGCTGGCCAAGATCGTGTGGGCGGTGGACATCATCCTGGCGCTGGACCTGCCCGAGTTCCAGCCCGGCGCCTTGGGTGCCGCCGGCGAATGGCACGACGTCATGGCCACCAAGGGCTTCAAGATCGGCGACACGCAGCGCGTCGACTGCGGCGGCCGCGGCCTTTTCGTCCACCGCGCCGAAAAGGAGTGGCGCGTCTACGACAGCCGCTGCCCGCACCAGACCACGAACATCCCGAATCTCGCACTCGATGGCTGCACACTCACCTGCCCGAAACATGAATGGCAGTTCGACGTGCGCAGCGGCGACTGCATCAAGAAGGGCAACAGCCCGCTGAAGCGTTGGCCCAGCAAGGTCGTCAGGGGCCGCCTGCTGGCGAACTGGTGACCCCGCCCCGTTTTCCCCCTCGACACACACCGACTCCAAGGAGACATGACATGAAGGTTTTGAATCGTTTGCTCAAGCTCACCCCGATCGCCGCGGTCTGCATCGCCGGCCCGGCGCTGGCCACCAACGGCTACTTCTCGCATGGTTACGGCATCAAGGCCAAGGGCATGGGCGGCGCGGCCACGGCGATGACCAGTGACACATTTGGCGGCGCCAACAACCCGGCCGGCATGGTTTGGGTTGGTGGTCGGTTCGATTTCGGCGTCGATTTGTTCATGCCCAAACGCAGCGTCAGCCGCCAAGGCAGCAGCGGTTTCGGCGGAGCTTACGACGGCACGTCCGAAAGCGACTCGAATGCCTTCCTTGTCCCCGAACTCGGCTACAGCCAACTGATCAATCCGAATCTTGCACTCGGTGTGACCGTCTATGGCAATGGCGGCATGAATACCGACTACAACCCAGGGCTCAAAGGGGGAGCCGGCGCTCAGGCATTTGCGCCTTCCTGCCAAGGTGCGCCGGCGAACATCCTGTTCGGCTGCGGCAAGCTGGGCGTCGACCTGATGCAACTCATCATCGCGCCAACGGCTTCCTACAAGATCAATGCCAACCATTCAATTGGCATTTCGCCGCTGTTCGCCTACCAGCGCTTCAAGGTTGACGGGCTACAAGCATTTGACGAGACCCTGGATATGGACGGTCCTGGACCGGCGCCAAGCGGGACTTTCACCAGCAGCCAAGGTAATGTCACCAACCGGGGCTACGATAGCTCGACCGGTTTTGGCGTGCGCATCGGCTGGCTCGGTAAGCTCTCCGATACCGTCAGCGTGGGCGCTGCCTATTCGACACGGATGCGGATGAGCGCGTTCGACAAATACAAGGGCTTGTTCGCCGAGGGCGGCGACTTCGATATTCCAGAGAACTACAACATCGGCATTGTTGTCAAGGCCACGCCGAAAGCCACAGTCGCCTTCGACATTCAGCGGATCAACTACTCGGCTGTGAAGTCCATCGGCAATGGCGTCAGCAACAGCCTGCTCAGCATGTCGGGCGGTTCCTTTCCCGTTGCGCCCAATCGATTGGGTGACACCAATGGCTCAGGCTTCAAGTGGCACGATCAGACAGTCTATAAAGTTGGTGGTGAATTTGAGTACAGCAACAGCCTTCTCCTGCGTGCGGGCTACAACTACGGAAAGTCACCAGTGCGCGGCGACACCATCGACAGTGTGACCTTCAACATCCTGGCGCCGGGGGTGGTGGAACATCACCTCACGCTGGGCGCCACATGGACGCTGGCCAACAAGTCAGAACTGACGCTGTCCTACATGCACGCCTTCAGCAACTCGGTCACCGGCCCGTCGGTCACTTCGCTGCTCGGCGTCGGCGGCACCGAGACGCTGAGAATGAAACAGGATGCCCTCGGCATCGCTTACAGCATCCGCTTTTGACGACCCTTGCGCCTTGCGATGTGGGGTCACCCCCTACATCGCGGACCCAATGCTGGCTTGGCAAGGACCACGAGGAGCACCGCCGGCCGCCGTGACCGCGGGCTAGCCGGCGCTGCCACGTGGGCGGCCGCTAGCTCTGCCCTTTACCCAGAAGTTTTCGCCTAATCCGATGTCCAATCGCGCAGGGACAGACCTCTGCAAAGGGATTGCAGTTCTGAATAGCCTCGCCACATGATTTGGTGCCCTGGCGACAAGTCCTTTGCGCGCCCGATATAG
>JAUXVE010000147.1 GCA_030680415.1 Rubrivivax sp. | reverse complement strand
TCGCGCCATCGCCCGCCGGAGGCATCGGCAACATCGGCGCAGAGCATGCAGATCTGCCGGAGCGACGCCCCAATGGTCGAACTCAAGTCCACGCTATGACTTTGATCGGCAGGACGTATTCCTTAAGGAAGTGCCATTGCGCACCAGGTGATGTCTTCGCTGTACTTCACGCAGCGGCGGGCAGCGCTGGGGCCACAGTCAGCTTCGCGGCGTCGATTTCGCAGATGTGAATGTCGCTGATGGGGCGGGTGCCGCCGACCACCTCGGCGCGGCCAACGGCCGCGCTCGGCCACACTGCCGACCTTCGATCAGCGGCGCACAAAGACTCCCTGATAGCCGGAAGTATCTTCCACCAGCGTCGGCTTTCCCCGCCAGGCGCCCGGCTCCACTCGCCTAAGATGTTCGGTTCAATGACCGAACCGACGCCCCCCGTTGCGCCCTGGCAGGGCGATCTCACCGTGCATACAGCCATGATGGCGCAGTACCTGCGCATCAAGGCCGACTTCCCCGACACGCTCGTCTTCTATCGCATGGGCGACTTCTACGAGCTGTTCTACGACGATGCGCGCAAGGCCAACCGGCTGCTCGACATCACGCTCACCACGCGCGGCCAGAGTGCGGGCGAGCCGGTGGTGATGGCCGGCGTGCCGGTGCATTCGGTGGAAGGCTACCTGGCGCGGCTGATCAGGCTCGGCGAGGCGGTGGCGGTGGCCGAGCAAGTGGGCGACGTCGCGACGTCCAAGGGCCCGGTCGAGCGCAAGGTGGTGCGCGTGGTGACCCCCGGCACCGTCACCGACAGCGAGCTGATGGCCGATCGCGCCGACACGCTGCTGCTGGCAGTGCACCGCCAGCGCGCCCGGCCCAGCGCGGCGTCACCCGACGGCACCGTGTATGGGCTGGCCTGGCTCGGCCTGTCCAGCGGCCAGCTCGGGGTCACCGAATGCGGCGAGCGCGACCTCGCCGCCTGGCTGGCGCGGCTGGACCCGGCCGAGATCCTCCACGACGGCAGCGGCAGCGACCTGCCCGAGCCGCTGCGCCAGGCGCGCGCCGCGCGCACCGCGCGCCCGGCGTGGCAGTTCGACAGCGCCCTGGGCGAACGCAAGCTGCGCGAACAGCTGCAGGTGGCGTCGCTGGCCGGGTTCAACGCCCAGGACCTGCCGGCGGCCCACTCTGCCGCGGCGGCGCTGCTGAGCTTCGCCGAACACACCCAGGGCCGGGCGCTGGCGCACGTGCGCACGCTCAGCGTGGAACGCGCCAGCGAGCTGCTCGAACTGCCACCGGCAAGCCACCGCAACCTGGAACTGGTGCAGACGCTGCGCGGCGAAGACAGCCCCACACTGCTGTCGCTGCTGGACAGCTGCCGCACCGGCATGGGCAGCCGGCTGCTGCGCCACTGGCTCACGCATCCCGGACGCGACCGCGCGCCGGCCAGCGAGCGCCATGACGCCATCGCCGCGCTCATCCATCAGGGCTTCGAGCCCCTGCGCGACGCCTTGCGCAGCGTCAGCGACGTCGAACGCATCACCTCGCGCACCGCCTTGCGCCAGGTGCGCCCGCGTGAACTGGCCGGCCTGCGCGCCACGCTCGCCGCGCTGCCGGCGCTGCGCGGCGTGGCGCCGCAGGGCACGCCGCTGCTGGACCGGCTGCACGGCGCACTGGCGCCCGACCCGGCGCTGGCCGAGGCGCTGCAGGCCATCGCCGAAGAACCGGCGGTGCTGCTGCGCGACGGCGGCGTCATCGCGCCGGGTGTCGACGCCGACCTCGACGAACTGCGCGGCATCAACCAGAACTGCGACGCCTTCCTGCTCGACCTGGAAGCGCGTGAACGCGCGCGCACCGGCATCGCCAACCTGCGCGTGCAGTTCAACAAGGTGCACGGCTTCTACATCGAGGTCACGAGCTCGGGCCTCGACAAGGTGCCGTCAGACTACCAGCGCCGGCAGACGCTGAAGAACGCCGAACGCTATATCACGCCCGAGCTGAAGACCTTCGAGGACAAGGCGCTGTCGGCGCAGGAGCGTGCCTTGGCGCGCGAGAAGTGGCTCTACGAACAGCTGCTCGACCACCTGCAGGCTTACCTGGCGCCCTTGACGGCGCTGGCGCGCGCGCTGGCGGCGCTGGACGCGCTGGCGGCGCTGGCCGAACGTGCGGCGACGCTGAACTGGTGCCGCCCCGAGTTCGTGCCCTACCCCTGCATCGACATCCAGGCCGGCCGCCACCCGGTGGTCGAAGCGCGGCTGGCCGAGACCGGGGGCGGCCCTTTCATCGCCAACCACTGCCGGCTCGACGCCAGGACGCGTCTGCTCGTCATCACCGGCCCCAACATGGGCGGCAAGAGCACCTTCATGCGCCAGGTGGCGCTGACGGTGCTGCTGTCCGCCATGGGTTCCTACGTGCCGGCGGTGGCCTGCCGGCTGGGGCCCATCGACGCCATCCACACCCGCATCGGCGCCGCCGACGACCTGGCCAACGCGCAGAGCACCTTCATGGTCGAGATGACCGAGGCCGCGGCCATCGTGCACGGCGCCACCGAACAGAGCCTGGTGCTGATGGACGAGATCGGCCGCGGCACCAGCACCTTCGACGGCCTGGCGCTGGCCTCGGCCATCGCCACCCGGCTGCACGACCGCAACCGCAGCTTCACGCTGTTCGCCACCCATTACTTCGAGCTCACCGAGTTTCCGGTGCGCCATGAACGCGCCATCAACGTGCACGTCGGCGCCGTGGAGAGCGGCCACGACATCGTCTTCCTGCACCACGTCGAGCCCGGCCCCGCCAGCCGCAGCTACGGCGTGCAGGTGGCGCGGCTGGCGGGCATGCCGGCGGCGCTCATCCGCCAGGCGCGCGCCACGCTCGAGGCGCTGGAGGCCAAGGCGGCTGCCGGCCAGGCGCAGGTGGACCTGTTCGCGCCGCCGCCGGCGGCGGCGGCAACAGCACCCGAAAGCGCACCCTTGACCGCGGCGCTGGACGCCCTCGACCCTGATAGGCTCTCCCCCCGTGAAGCGCTCGAAGCGCTGTACCGCCTCAAGGCCCTTTCCAGAGTAGACCCGCCATGACCTATTGCGTCGGCATCCGCCTCAACGCCGGCCTCGTCTTCCTGTCCGATTCGCGCACCAATGCCGGCCTGGACCAGATCAGCACCTACCGCAAGATGATGATCTACGAGAAGGCCGGCGACCGCTTCATGGTGCTGCTGTCGGCCGGCAACCTGAGCATCAGCCAGAGCGTGCGCGAGATCCTGCAGGTCGAAAGGCTGGACAACGGCGACGAGCCGCCGCTGACGATCTGGAACGCGAAGAGCATGTTCGACGCCACGCGCGTGCTCGGCAGCGCGGTGCGCCGCGTCTACGACCAGGACGCGCCCTCGCTGAAGGCCACCGGCATCGACTTCAACGCCAGCATGATCTTCGGCGGCCAGATCAGGGGCGAGGCGATGCGCCTGTTCCTGGTCTACAGCGCCGGCAACTTCATCGAGGCCACGCGCGAGACCTGCTTCTTCCAGGTCGGCGAAAGCAAGTACGGCAAGCCCATCCTCGACCGCGTGCTGACCCCCGCCACGCAGCTGGACGAGGCCGCCAAGTGCGCCCTGGTCTCGATGGACAGCACGCTGAAGAGCAACCTCAGCGTCGGCCTGCCGCTGGACCTGCTCGTCTACCGCGAAGGCCACTTCCGCAGCGACGAATTCGTGTGCATCGACGACCACAACCCCTATTTCTCGATGATCCGCGGCACCTGGGGCCAGCGCCTGCGCGAGGTCTTCGAAGGCATCGACGAGCCGCGCTGGGACGGCGGCGACGCCGCGCACCCGCTGATGGCGAAGAGCCATCGCTTTGAACCGATGCGCAAGATCACGACGCCCGACGAACGGATCGTCTGACCGTGCCTGCCAGCAAGAGCGACACAGTCGGCCCCGGGCCGGGCACGATCGTCTTCTGCCACGCCAACGGCTTTCCCGCGGGCACCTACCGCCGGCTGTTCGAAGCCTGGCGCGCCGCGGGCTGGCGCGTCGTCGCGCCGGAGAAGTTCGGCCACGACCCGGCCTATCCCGTCACCAGCAACTGGCCGCGCCTGCGCGACGAGCTGCTCGACTTCATCGAGACCCAGGCGCCGGGTCAACCGGTGGATCTGGTCGGCCACTCGCTGGGCGGCTACCTGGCGCTGCTGGCGGCGTGCAAGCGCCCGGCGGTGGTGCGCCGCGTGGTGCTGATCGACTCGCCGGTGGTCGCCGGCTGGCGCGCCCACAGCGTGCAGGTCATGAAACTGCCTGATTAGCCCCCTGGCTCAGCCGCCCGCAGGCGGCGTTCCGGGTGTGGTTTGGTGACGGCCGAAGCACGCAGGAGGCGAGCGAAGATGGTGGACAGGTTGAAGCGGCGGTTGAAGCGGTACTGGACCTCGGCGAGGTAGCGATGGGCGTACTTGACGAAATTGAACGAATGGTAGGTTCCCGCGAAGGCGGTCTTCAGATTGCCCAGCAAGGTGTTGACGGCTCGGAACTGCTGGAGCTTGACGCTGGCCGCTCCGGCGCCGGTGACGGTG
>JAUXVE010000135.1 GCA_030680415.1 Rubrivivax sp. | reverse complement strand
GCCGGGGTCACCGTCGTCACCGGCGTGCCCTTGGACGAGGCGGGCCTGCGCGAACTGGCCGCCACCCTGAAGAAGGCCTGTGGCTCCGGCGGCACGTTGAAGGACGGCGTGATCGAGGTCCAGGGCGAGCATCGCGATCGCGTCGTGACGCTGCTGCAGGGGCGCGGGTGGACCGTCAAGCGCGCGGGCGGCTGAGCTTTCCGGCGACGGGGGCGGGGCCGGGCCGGCCAGCGGGCTCGCGGTCGATGAACCTGAAGATCATTCCCGTTTCCTCAATTCACAGCCTATTGCCAGGTACACGGCTACACCCAGAGGCGGCCGGCCGCATCGGTCATCAGGCCCACACGGGGCTGCAGGTGCAGGCGCAGCGGATGATGCTGGTCAAATGACGGCTGCGCCGTGGGGCGCGAGTCCGGATGGAGCAGGGCCCCGGCCGGTGGCGGCCGGGGTCCCTCACTGGTGAGGCTGCGCCGCGCCGCCTACCCCACCGTATACCCCTCCGCCTCGACCACCCGCGCCGCGATCCGGTCGTGCAGCTTCGCGCGGTTGACCGGCTCGTGCTTGCCCAGCCGGCGCAGCCCCGCCTGCATGACGCGCAACTCGTCGCCCTCGCAGCAGGCGCCCAGGACGTTGCGCGCCAGCGTCGAGACCTTCTCCATGGCGTCGTGCGTGTACAGGCGCACCATGTCGGCCATCGGTTCGGCGGCGGGCTGGCCGTCGCGGTCGGCCTTCTTCAGCGCGCGAAGCAGGCCGCTTTCGCAGGCGAACGCCTCCATCGTGATGTCGGCCACGTCGGCCAGCACGCCCTGCTGGTCCTTCAGGGCCAGGCCGAACTTCTGCGCCGCCAGGCCGAGGGTGGCCAGCACGACCTTCTTCATCGCGGCCACCTGCTTCGCCTCGGGCTCGAGGAAGCCGGGCTCGTGCGGTTCGACGAACGAGGGCATGCCGGTCAACTCGTCGGCGACGGCCCTGGCCGCGCCCAGGAACGCCAGCTCGCCCTTGAGCGCCTTCTTCATGATCATCCCGGGCACCAGCAGGCGATTGATCTCGTTGGTGCCCTCGAAGATGCGGTTGATGCGCTCGTCGCGGTAGAAGCGTTCCAGCGGGTACTCGCTGCAGTAGCCGTAGCCGCCCAGCATCTGCACGCCCTCCTCGGTGGCGTGGGCCAGGGCCTCGGAGGCGAAGACCTTGATCATCGAGCACTCGATCGAGAACTCCTCGACCATGCGGACGCCCTGCAGTTCGTAGTCGGGCGCGGCCTTGTCGCGCGTGGACAGCGCCGCATCCATCAGGCCCGCCGTGCGGTAGACCATCGACTCGGCCATGAAACCGTGGGCCATGACATCGGCGATCTTGCGGCGGATCAGGCCGAACTCGCACAGCGCCTGCCCGAACTGGCGGCGCTGCTTCGTGTACGGCACCGCGTGCTTCAGCGTCATCTTGATGCCGCCCATCGTGCTGGCGCCCAGCTTGAAGCGGCCCACGTTGAGGATGTTGAAGGCGATGTGGTGTCCCTTGCCGATCTCGCCCAGCACGTTGCCGACGGGCACCTTCACGTCCTCGAGGATCACCGCGCAGGTGCTCGAGCCCTTGATGCCCATCTTGTGTTCCTCGGGGCCGATGGTCACCCCGCTGGCCTTCAGGTCGACGATGAAGGCAGTGAACTTCTCGCCGTCGATCTTGGCGAAGAGGATGCAGATATCGGCGTAGCCGGCGTTGGTGATGAACTGCTTGGCGCCGTTGAGCACGTAGTGCTGTCCGTCGGGCGCCAGCACGGCCGTGGTGGCGGCCGCCAGCGCGTCCGAGCCGCTGCCGGTCTCGGTCAGGGCGTAGCAGCTGAGCACCTCGCCGTTGGCCAGCCTCGGCAGCCAGGCCGCCTTCTGCTCCGGCGTGCCGTAGTACACGATCGGCAGCGTGCCGATGCCGGCCTGCGCGCCGTGCGTGACGGCGAAGCTGCCGCCCCAGGCGACGCCCTCGGACACGATCATGATCGTGGCCTTGTCGGCGCCCAGGCCGCCCCAGGCCTCCGGCACGTCGGCCATCAGCAGGCCCATCGGGCCGGCGGCCTTCAGCAGATCGCGCCCCAGCATCGTGTTGCCCTTCAGCTCGAACTCGTCGCGCACCGGCGCGATGTGGCGCTCGACGAAGTCGGCCACGGTGGCGGCGATCATGCGCTGGTTCTCGTCGAAGTCCTCGGGCGTGAAGCAGTCCGCCGGCGCGGTCTCGCGCAGGATGAACTCGCCGCCCGTGGGGTAGATCCTGGTCGCCATCGTGGCCTCTCCTTGCGCGGCGCCGCCGGGCGGGCCGCCGTTGATGCCCAGGTCGCGTTCAGACCGTTTCGAAGATCCCCGCCGCGCCCATGCCCGTGCCGATGCACATGGTCACCAGCGCGTAGCGCCCGCCGCGGCGGCGCAGCTCGTGCAGCGCGGTGGCCAGCAGCTTGGCGCCGGTGCAGCCGAGCGGGTGGCCCAGCGCAATGGCGCCCCCGTTGGGGTTCAGGCGCGGGTCGTCCGGCCGCAGCCCCAGCGCCCTGCAGACCGACAGGCTCTGCGCGGCGAAGGCCTCGTTCAGCTCGATCACGTCCATCTGCTCCAGCTTCAAGCCCGTGAGCGCCAGCACCTTCTGCGTGGCCGGCGCGGGACCGATGCCCATGACGCGCGGCGCCACGCCGGCCGTGGCCATGCCCACCACGCGCACCTTGGGCGTGAGTCCGTTCTTCGCCGCCGAGGCTTCATCGGCCAGCAGCAGCGCACACGCGCCATCGTTCACGCCACTCGCGTTGCCGGCGGTCACGGTGCCGTCAGGCCGCACCACACCTTTCAGTTTCGCCAAAGATTCCAGGCTGGTCGCGCGTGGGTGCTCGTCCTGATCCACGACGACGGCATCGCCCTTCTTCTGCGGAATCGTCACGCCCACGATCTCGCGCGCGAGGTGACCTGCCTGTTGGGCGGCCACGGCCTTCAACTGGCTGGACAGCGCCATGCGGTCCTGCGCCTCGCGCTCGATCTTGTGGTCGGTGGCCACGTTCTCGGCCGTCTCGGGCATCGAATCGACGCCGTACTGCGCCTTCATCAGCCTGTTCACAAAGCGCCAGCCGATGGTGGTGTCGTACACCGCGTTGTTGCGGCTGAAGGCCGACTCGGCTTTGGGCATCACG
>JAUXVE010000126.1 GCA_030680415.1 Rubrivivax sp. | reverse complement strand
TACCTCGCCGAGGTCCAGTACCGCTTCAACCGCCGCTTCAACCTGTCCACCATCTTCGCTCGCCTCCTGCGTGCTTCGGCCGTCACCAAACCACACCCGGAACGCCGCCTGCGGGCGGCTGAGCCAGGGGGCTAATCAGGTCGGCGCGCGTGTTGCTGTTCGGCTCGCGCACCCGGCCGGACTTGCGCGGCGGCGACATCGACCTGCTGGTCGTGAAGCTTGGCTTGGCCTGTGCCGGATGCGGGGCGGCAGCCCTCACTTCGGCGCCAGCCGTATCGCCCCGTCGAGCCGGATCACCTCGCCGTTGAGCATGTCGTTCTCGATGATGTGCCTGACGAGCTTGGCGTAGTCGGCCGGCGTGCCCAGGCGGCTCGGGAAGGGCACGCTTGCGGCCAGTGCGTCCTGCACTTCCTTGGGCATGCCGAAGAGCATCGGCGTGCCGAAGATGCCAGGCGCGATGGTCATGTTGCGGATGCCGTTGCGCGCCAGGTCGCGCGCGATCGGCAGCGTCATGCCGACGACGCCGCCCTTGCTGGCACTGTAGGCGGCCTGGCCCATCTGGCCGTCGTACGCGGCCACGCTGGCAGTGCTGATGAGCACGCCGCGTTCGCCGGTGGGCTCCGGCGCGTTCTTCGCCATCGCCTCGGCGGCCAGCCGGATCATGTTGAAGCTGCCGATCAGGTTGACGGTGATCGTCTTGCTGAAGGTCGCCAGCGGGTGCGCGCCGTCCTTGCCCACGGTCTTGACCGCCGGCGCGATGCCGGCGCAGTTCACCAGCCCCATCAGCTTGCCCAGGGCCAGCGCCGCGGCCACCGCGGCCTGGCCGTCGGCCTCCTGGCTGACGTCGCACTTGACGAAGGTGCCGCCGATCTCGGCCGCCACGGCCTGGCCGCGCTCGACCTGCACGTCGGCAACGACGACCTTGCCGCCGGCCGCGGCCAGCATGCGCGCCGTGCCCTCGCCGAGGCCCGAAGCGCCGCCGGTGACGATGAAGACTTTGTCGGAGATTTCCATATCGAGGGGTCCGGTTGGCTGGAAAAGCGGGCTTGGCTACACTGCGTCCTGGAGGCCGCAAATGACCGAGAACGTCGAGAGCGTGATCATCGAGCACCTGCGCCATATCCGCGCTCGTGTCGACCGCATTGCCGAAGACATGAGCGACATGAAGCATCGCATGTCCAGCCTCGAATCGGCAATGGTACTCGTCAAGCGCGAGGTGTCGGCGGGGGATGAAACCGATGCCAGGCAGCAACTGTCGCTGGATCGCCTGCTGGACCGCATCGAACGCATCGAGCGGAGGCTGGAACTGACCGACAATTGAGGTCCGGGCCTCTCAATCTCTCAGCCCGCCAGTGCGGCCATCACGCGGGCCGTGATCTCGTCGACGCTGCCGGTGCCGCTGACGCTCGCGCAGCGCGGTGCCGCGGCGTCGCCGCTGGCGGCCCAGGCCGCGTAATAGTCGATCAGCGGCCGCGTCTGGTTCTGGTAGATTGCGAGCCGCTTGCGCACGGTCTCTTCCTTGTCGTCGTCGCGCTGGATCAGCGGCTCGCCGGTGGCGTCGTCGCGGTCCTCGACCTGCGGCGGGTTGTACTTGACGTGGTAGGTGCGGCCCGAGGCGGGGTGCACGCGGCGGCCGCTCATGCGCTCGATGATGGTCTGCTCGGGTACGTCGATTTCCAGCACGACGTCGATCTTGACGCCGGCGGCCTTCATCGCTTCGGCCTGCGGGATCGTGCGCGGGAAGCCGTCGAACAGGAAGCCGCGCGCGCAATCGGGCCGGGCCAGGCGTTCCTTGACCAGGCCGATGATGATGTCGTCGCCGACCAGGCTGCCGGCGTCCATGACCTTCTTGGCCGCAACGCCGATGGCCGTGCCGGCCTCGACGGCGGCACGCAACATGTCACCGGTGGAGATCTGCGGAATGCCGAATCTCTCGCAGATGAACGCGGCCTGCGTGCCCTTGCCTGCGCCAGGCGGGCCCAGAAGGATCATTCTCATCGGGTTCCTCGGAATTTTCGGGTCGTCGGCACGATGCTCGCTGGGCGGCCGGACCTGCCCCGAATCGAGAATAGCACGCGACTCCGCGTGTCAAACTGACGCCGCCAGGGCTGCAAACACGGCACGCACGCGGGCCAGGTCCTCAGGCGTGTCCACGCCCGGCCCCGGCCCGTGCGTGGCCACGTGCACGGCGATGCGCTCGCCGTGCCACAGCACGCGCAATTGTTCGAGAGCCTCGATCTGCTCCAGCGGCGCGGGCGGCAGCGTCGGGAAGCGGCGCAGGAAGCCGGCGCGGTAACCGTACAGGCCCAGGTGGCGCAGCGGCGCCGGCGTCGGCAGGGCGTGCACGCCGCCCTGGTAGCCATCGCGCCACCACGGCACCGGGGCGCGGGTGAAGTAGAGGGCGCGGCCGGCGGCGTCGAGCACGACCTTGACGACGTTCGGGTTCAGGAAGTCGGGCAGTTCCGTGATCGGGTGCGCCGCGGTGCTCATCACGCAGTCGGGGCGTTCGGCCAACAGTTCGGCGCAGCGGCGCACCAACTCCGGGTCGATCAGCGGTTCGTCGCCCTGCACGTTGACGACGGCGGCGTCGCCGTCCAGGCCGAGACGTTCGCAGGCCTCGGCCAGGCGATCGCTGCCGCTGGCGTGGCTGGTGCTGGTGAGGACCGCGGCCACGCCATGCGCGGCACAGGCCTGCACGATGCGGTCGTCGTCGGCGGCCACCACGACGCGGGCGGCGCCGCTGAGCGCAGCGCGTTCGGCCACGCGCACGACCATGGGTTTGCCGGCGATGTCGGCCAGCGGCTTGTCGGGCAGGCGCGTGGAGGCCAGCCGCGCCGGGATCAGGACGGTGAAGATCACTGCGCCGCAGTGGCCGCTGCGGGTGTGCCGTCGATTGGCGCGGCTTCGCTTTCCAGCATCACCGGGATGCCGTCACGGATCGGGAAGGCCAGGCGGTCGGCGCGGCACAGCAGGTCGGTGGGGCGCAGCTCGGCGTCGCGGCGCATTTCCAGCGGGCCTTTGCACAGGGGGCACACCAGCAGGTCGATCAGGCGGTGGTCAAGGCTCATGGTGGGGTCGGCGCGGGCAGCAGGGACATCAGCTCGCTCACGAGTGCGCAAGGAAGTGTCAAGTCTAGCGGCACCACCCAGACCTGTGTCGTGCCGATGTGCGACGGGTCGATCTTGACGGCGTCCTTCTCGGTCGTGATGACCTCGGCGGTGCCTGCCGGCCAGGGCAGGGCGGCGTAGGCGTGGTGGTCGGGCAGCGGCAGGCGGGCGATGGTGAGCCCGGCCTGCTCGAGCATGGTGAAGAACTTCTCCGGCGCCGCCAGCCCGGCCGCCGCCAGCAGCCGACGGCCACGCAGGGTGGTCAGTGGCAGCGCTGCGCTGGCGTCCCCGGCCGCCCAAGCCGCCAGCGGCCAGGCGGCGGCCAGGCGGCGCTGCGCCAGCGTACCCGGCAGTGCCGTGCTGGCCACGCCGGCGGTGTAGAGCACCTGCATGCGCGGCGGCAGCCGCCGCGGCAGGGGCTCGCGCAACGGGCCGGCGGGCAGCAGCAGGCCGTTGCCGACCCCGCGCTCGTCGAACACCACCAGCTCGGCGTCGCGCGGCAAGGCATGGTGCTGCAGGCCGTCGTCGGAGACGAGGACGTCGACCTCGGGGTGGGCGGCGCACAGGGCGAGCGCGGCGGCCACGCGGTCGCGGCCGACCCACACGGGCACGGCGGTGCGGCGGCGGATGAGCAGCGGCTCGTCGCCGA